>NZ_JBQKJR010000007.1:0-99774 GCF_052117165.1 Agathobaculum sp. LCP25S3_E8 | reverse complement strand
GCGGACTGATACTAATAGGCCGAGGGCTTGACCTAAAAAATTAGAGGCAATCTCAGAACATACTCTTAGCTTGCCGGTAGTTATTGTTCAGTTTTGAAGGTGTAAATCTTCAAAGAAGCACCATTAGCTCAGTTGGTAGAGCAACTGACTCTTAATCAGTGGGTCCACGGTTCGAGCCCGTGATGGTGTACCAGAATGGTGCGCTGTGGGATTGGACGGAAAGTGCAGTCCCGCAGTGGTGCCAGGCATACCGGGAAGCCGGCTGTAATGGCCCGTTGGTCAAGCGGTTAAGACGGCGGCCTCTCACGCCGCAAACGGGGGTTCGATTCCCCCACGGGTCACCATCTTTTCCTTGACAAGATGGTATGCGGTATGGTATGTTAATAAAGCGAGTAAGCGCAAAAGCGTTTCTCATATAGTGCGTGTCAATGGTGACGAGGGTACACCTGTTCCCATTCCGAACACAGTAGTTAAGCTCGTTTACGGTGACAATACTTGGCTGGCGACGGCCCGGGAAGATAACTCGACGCGCACATCAAGCGAATCACTTCGGTTCGCTCGATATTCCTCAATAGCTCAGTTGGTAGAGCATGCGGCTGTTAACCGCAGGGTCGTTGGTTCGAGTCCAACTTGAGGAGCCATTAGATAAGGCTTTGCCGCCACTATATATCGTGGCGGCAAAGTACTGTCAATCCCTTGATATGGGCCTTTAGCTCAGTTGGTTAGAGCAACCGGCTCATAACCGGTCGGTCCCGGGTTCGAGTCCCCGAAGGCCCACCAAATTTCATATTCGGCCCGGTAGCTCAGTTGGTTAGAGCGCCAGCCTGTCACGCTGGAGGCCGTGGGTTCAAGTCCCATCCGGGTCGCCAATACAACGGCGACATTGTTCGCCGTTTGTTTTTGCTGCTGTAGCTCAGTAGGTAGAGTGCATCCTTGGTAAGGATGAGGTCACCGGTTCAAATCCGGTCAGCAGCTCCACAAAACCGCTTTTTTCTTTTGAAAAGGGCGGTTTTTTACTTTTTGCTTTGGTGAGAATAAGGTGACTAGTTTAAATCTGATTTGCTGTTATATAAAACCTCGAAAACCAAAGTTTCCGAGGTTTTGTAGTGATGTTACGCTTTGTTTAGTCCAGCCTGCTCCAAAGCTCGACTGAGTTTTTTATTGAACATGCCTGTGATTTTGTGGGTCTTGCCATCCGTCGTCATCAACGTGATGGTGTTGGCCATTCCTACAGAGAACGAGCTTATCTGAGCCAGCGGATATTCAAAGAAGAGAGTCAGAGCATCGGTAAATATGACGCGATGGTTGGTAATATGCAGCTTACCAGGATTGGGCTTGGGTAGAACCCCCATACGCTTGGTCACATAAGATGCGGATGCTTCTTCCAGTATCTGTTCATTTTCGTGTAAGTTCCATTTTGCCATTTTTCTATCTCTCGGTTTCATCTAGTCTATTTTGTATTGTATTGATTTGTTTTACTGAAATATAACACTAAATGCATCACAGGATTTCCAGAAAGGAAGATAAGCATTTGCCAGGGAACAGCAGTTTTCTGGATAAGGTGAAACGGTGCAGCACCGTGCAGTTATCTCACTCTTCAGCATCCCATACAAAACTGTCCACTATGGTTTGGGCAGCCTGATATGCACTGTCAGAACCAGTGAAATTGGTAAGCTGCACTAAGCAAAATTCGTAATCCTTTACAATGTAATATTGCTTTGTTACAGCGGCACCATCATCGATGGTGAAGGTGTAAACGACGTCACCCTGTTCTGTATTGCTGCCGCTCCCTTCCAGCTGGGCATCCGTACCGTTTAATTGCATCTGAAGCTGCTTCATGATGGCATCTTTGAACTTTGTGTGTTCTTCTGCGCTGTATCGATTTGCACCGACGCTGATGGAAATATTATCAGGCAATTCATCCTCCTCGTGCCCTTCTTCTACATAGAAAACCATATTTGCCGAAGAATGTTCATCAGATTTCACCCATCCGTCCGGCACAGTATAGCTGCCCGGAATGGCAGTTTCCTGCTCGGGTTTTGCTGTATTGGCCTGACTGTTCTCCTGCTGGTTCACCGAAGCGCTTTCTGAAGAATTGTCCACATCGTTCTTCTGTTCGGCTTTGCCACTGCTGCAGCCAGCCAGCAATAACATTACCATCAACACAGCCCCTATTTCTTTTCGCATTTCTCTTGCCTCCTTTGTTCCAATAATAGGATACTAAAAATTTGCATTTCCGTCAATGCGATGTCATGACGACATTTCTGACTGACATCTGTCCAAAACAGAAAAGCCTGTCGTGAGACAGGCTTTCCAAAAGATTGATTTAGTCGCTGACGAGCGGAGTGGATAGATAGCGGTCGCCAGTATCGGGCAGCAGTGCCACAATGGTTTTGCCCTTGTTTTCCGGACGCTGAGACAGCGCAACAGCAGCATGAAGCGCTGCACCGGAGGAAATACCGATAAACAGACCTTCACTGTGTGTGAAAGTGCGTGCGGTAGAAAAGGCATCTTCGCCCTTTACGCGGATAACTTCGTCGAATACGCCGGTATTGAGAACCTCCGGTACGAAACCGGCGCCAATGCCCTGAATCTTGTGCGGACCGCCCTTGCCGGTAGACAGCACAGGGGATTCGTCCGGCTCCACGGCAATGACCTTGATATTGGGGTTCTGCTCTTTCAGGTAGGAGCCAACACCGGTAATCGTGCCGCCTGTGCCAACACCTGCAACAAAAATGTCGATTTTGCCGTCGGTCTGGGACCAGAGCTCAGGACCTGTTGTTGCATAGTGTGCTGCGGGATTGGCGGGATTGACAAACTGTCCCGGAATAAAGCTGTTCTCAATTTCTGCCGCCAGTTCGTCAGCCTTTGCAATCGCGCCGGACATGCCCTTGGTGCCGTCAGTGAGCACCAGTTCCGCACCGTATGCCTTGAGCATATTGCGGCGCTCGACACTCATGGTCTCAGGCATGGTGAGGATGATGCGATAGCCCTTGGCCGCGGCAACCGCCGCAAGGCCGATGCCGGTGTTGCCACTGGTCGGCTCAATGATGGTCGCGCCCGGCTTGAGCGCGCCGCTCTCCTCGGCCTTGGTAATCATTGCGTTGGCAACGCGGTCCTTGACCGAGCCTGCCGGATTGAAGTATTCGAGCTTGGCAAGAATTTGCGCCTGCGCGCCGGATTTTTCTGCAAATTTATCTGCCGCGTACAGCGGGGTGTTGCCGATTAAATCGGCAAAGCTATGCTTGATATCTGACATGTGGTGTGCCACCTTTCATATTCCCTTAATTCATAGGTGTTTTATATGAATTAAGCATACAGGGAAAAAACGGATTTGTCAAGAGGAAATTAAAAAAACGCCCATGTGACGGGTTAAGCCCCATAGGTACACAATGTGAACCTATGGGGCTTAATGCCGTGTATGGGGAAAATTAGGGCATGTGGAGCACCACATGCCCTAATTTTATATTCTGTGCTCCCTTTCCCGATATCCTCTTTTGCAGATTACAGAAGCTCAAATATTATAGTGGCTTTTTCAGATGACCTGTGGTATGGTGTCTTGCTACGAGGAGGTAGGACACATGAATGACATACTGAAACAGCTCTACAACAGATTTTACACGCCACTGCCCATGACGGAGGCTGAGCAGGAAATTGAAGATTGTCACAAGCAGCTCATCGAGCGATTGGAAAAACCAGAGAGAAAACTGGTGCTGCGGATCATGGATACCCAGAATCTAATGGCAGAGGAACGCTCTATGGACAGTTTCCTCTGTGGATTTCACCTGGCTTTAAAAATGGCAAACGAATTGAATTACTATAAACAAAACAGGCAGCCATCGTCAGCTGAAGAAGCTGAGGCAGATGCCTGTTCTGTATGATTGTAACAGGATGCATTCCGCACATCTCACCTGTGCGACACCATCTCTTGTAGGATGGCGTCAAGCCGCTGGAACGCCTGCGCCTTACGGGTCGGAAGCCATTCCGAGCGTTCCTGATCATAATAGCGAAATGCTGCCTCCCACGCAGATATTGCAAGCACATCGCAATACGCCTTACTGGAGGAAAAGCCAACAGGCTGTCCCCCAGGAAAATCGGTGTTGTTGGTCAGCGATGCAATGCAATGGCCACTCAGCAGCTCCGGGGATACCGGCGAAAGATGGATGCCGCCTATATTTGTGCAAGAGGAATGTCTATCCTCGCAAACGGAGAGCAGTTCCAACTTCTCATCGTTGAGCAGACCTGCGTCGTGCAATTCATTCAGAAGCGCAGTATATTCCTGCTGTGTCATGTTGGACGGATCATACTTCTGGTTAAGGCTCTCCCATTCCTCATCTGTCAATACAGTGGAAAGGTCAGGCATGGGCTGATTGTTCTCGGAGGAAAGCGCAGGAGCGCTCGAAAAAACATTGGAGAAATACGCCTGCATGGCAGTTCGATCCTCCGAACTGCTGCACACTACAAAGCTGGCGCTTGGAACGGTACCAGCCATAACATCCGCCCAGCTGACGGTGGGAACGCTGGATGCCCTTGCCCTTTTGGCATGATTGGTTACAGCCTTTTCAGCGTATTGGACTCCACAAACCATAGAAATCCTCTATCCTTTCACAAACTAAGCGATATCGTAACCTGTGTAATAACTTAACTGTCTGTTCTGCCAGCAATCAGGGCCATTATACGGTCTGGATTCGCTCGTTCTTGACGCGGTCAATGGTCAGTTGAATACTGCTTAAATCCATCATCAAAGGCGATGTAGTTGCCCCGCTCCCTGTGGTCCCTCTCACCGCATTCATTTGGTTTAGGATCTCCAGCACTTTGGAATAGGTGCCTTGCCTGATTTGCAAACTGCTGTCAGGCACTGCCCACTGGGACATGATCTGCGCAAACTGAAGTGCGTTTCCACTCACATCACGCAGGGAACGGACACTGGATCCCATACTGGAAGATGAGGTCCAGATGTAGGCAGGCTCAAAATACCCCGGCACAATCGTGATACGGGACATTCCCAAGTCACTGGTTTCCAATCGGCTCAGGACGCCTTTTTTCTCCAAGTATCGGATGAATTCGTCATACTCCGTTTGTGACATGTTTTGCGGATCATACTTTTCCGCAAGCGCTTGGATTTCCGCCTCCGACAGCGTTTGATTGCCCAACTCAGGTGGATTCCCTTGTGCTTGCTCGACCTGTTTTTGAAATTTTTCCATGAGAGCCGTGTAGTTATAAGTACCAATCTCCGCTTTTTGGGTCGTGGGATTCAGCCAAATGCAGGGCAAATAAATCGCCTCAGCTCCTCCTGTCACATTCACACAAACATCTCCTTCACAAACAGTACGCTGTTCAAGACAAAACCGTTACGCCTTTACATCAATTCCCCGCTGGTATTCCTCCAAAATGCTGGTATCGAATGCCTGCCCCGGCTGCCAGCCGGGAACACGGGATTTGACAAAGGCATTGATTTTGTCCACTTCATCAAAGTGGATCTGGTCTATTGTGTAGGCCGCATCCCTCCGGTCTTTGGAAGGGATGGACATTAGATAGCTATGCACCATTTCTCCATATTCATTGCCTGTCCCAGTCATGCCATAGCGGTACTTCATATTCTCAAATACTCTGTCTCGCACCTTCTGTTCGATCTCCTTGGATACAGGGATGGTATGAAAGTCTGCCGCAGTCATCCCGGTAATATCCATCCCGTCATCCGGCGTATCAGGGTGCGCTACCGCAGCGCCGTTTGGATATTTCGGCTGTTTGACTCCACGCTGATACTGATCTGAGGTCATCATCATACGGGCAATATCTGTGATCGTCATTGTGTTACACCCTTTCCTAAAAATTTGCTGTCATGCCCGAATATCCACGGTAGCTGCGTCGGCAGGTGACTGCCCCTGGGCAGCAGCCTTCATTTCTGCACGAGCTTCTTTATAGGCATGGTAATATATCATGGTTGTCTCGCCTTTGAATGCTAATTCTGCCTTGGTCTGTATTTTTGTCCATCCGCCGCCAAAGCTGTTATAGCTTGCAATGACCTCTCCATCTGGAGAGTAAATCTCGGATGTTTGACCAATAGAATCACTCTGGACTTTGGCTGAACAATTCCCCATTAAACGCTCCAGAAATACCTTTACTCGTTCCTGCTCCTTAGCAAGATCCCGCATTATGGAGTTGACCTGAGACATTGGGCCAGCGCGATCCGGTGACACATACTGCTCCATACGAGCACGCCGCATCTGCAGAAATTCTGTATCCATGTAGATGCCCTTTTCCGCATCCTCTCGGGCCAGTGTTTGAATCTGCTTTACAAAGCCATCTGTGATCGCATTTTCAACAGTCTTTTTTGCTGTTTTTTGGATTTGCGAAGTTCCACCCAGCGTAGCGGTATTGTTGGTTCCTAAACCACCAATTTGCATGGATACTCCCTCCCAACATCATTTGGAATGCGGTACACTTTCCGTCCAGGGATCGTAATTTTTCGAGTATTCGAAATCAGCGTTCGTCCAACCATCCAGCTTGGGGACCATTATACCTTAAAGTCTACCCCTCTACGCCCGTACATCGAATCTGTGCTATGTCGCTGAAAGTATCCATTAGAATACAGTTGTAGTGTGTTCAAAAAATCATTTAGCTTATCTGCCTGCTCTGAATCTTGTGTAGTAAATTTGAGCAAATCAGAAACTGTGAATAAATCATCCCTGCTACCATTAAACCGAAAATCTTTACTGATGAAAGCCTCTTTCCCATCTGCATCTTTATAGCGTACCCATGTTGTGCCTTTCGTTGGGTCGGTTGGGTCAAATTCATCTGTTTTGTACTTAATGACCTCTTCAGTACCATCAGGATTTCGGATGGTTAAAGAGTCCATTGTCAAAACACCATGGTTTCTGTTACCGCCCTGCTCAAAAAACCATTCAAAATTTTCCGGGGGAACAGCGTCATAATCAGTGATATACTGCTGGGAAGTATCAAAATTATTGCTCCAAGCCGAATTGAAATTATAGTACAAATTCAATCCCTCGGCCTTATAGTCTGGAACCTCAAAAGAAAATCCTCGTTCTTGTGCTGCGCTTTCTGCCCCATCTGTAATTGCAGCAATCGCTTTTTCGCTGGCATAATAGTAATCAGAGTTATAATACTTCCAGCTTCGCTGCGAATTCATTTCGCCCGTAATATACTGCTCACCCTCTGCATTGTTGCGCTGAACCGCTACGTTCAACAACTTCTGCCGAAAGGTATTGTAGAACTTGTCCGCCGCTACCTTTTGGCTTTCAGCAGATGCGCCTGACTCGCAAACCTGGTTCAGATAATCACCTAACAGGCATTCGTACTCTGCCTGTAGATCATCCTCCGACAGACTTCCGTCAAAAAACTGATTAGCACAGCGCTCCATTTCAGTCAAAACAGAATCCCTGACAGCTCGATTACCTTCCAGAACAGGCGCACTTGTGCCTGTAAGAAGTTTTTCCTCTTGGATTGAGCCTTTGGTATCCTCATATCGTACGAACCGATCCATCTGTATCTGATCGGCAGAAGTACGTTTTACCATACCCTCGGTTTTCAACACATCCTTGGAATTAATCCTATCATAAATCCATGCCGGGCTTTTTCCGGCGGAAAAAACATTCATTTTCTACTCCACCTTGTTATTCTTGTGCAAGTATCGGAAAGCTATAGAATAAACACATGAAATATTGACGGGATAGTGAGCGATTGTCTGTCAAATTCTTGTGTTACTTTACGATATGAGTATCTGCAGGGGATATTAAATTATCGTATTCTTCTATCTTTACGCCTTTACATCAACGCCCCGCTGATGTTTCTCTAAAATGCTGATATCCAATGCCTGCTCCGGCTGCCAGGGGAGGGACGTCGCCCCGTCGCACGCCTCCTGCTCTGTGCCCTCCGGCCTCTGCCCAGCTTTGCAGGCGGGCTGCATCCGCTGGACGGCGGCCAGCACGGCAAGCCCGGAGGAATCTTTTTGGGCAAACCGGGTGAGCGCCTGCGTCCGCACTTGCTCGTACACCTGCTCGGCCTCCTCCTGGGTGTCACAGGTGCGGAGTTGCTCCTCGACTATTTCAATCTCCCGCTGGATCCGCTCCGCCTTGGCCGCAGCTTCCGGGTAATGCTGGCGCAGAAAGCGCATTTCCGCCGTAGTCAGTCGCCTGCCTGTATGCATCTTGCGGATGATCTCCTCATACTTCCGATAACGTGCCCGGCTCTCTTCCATTTCCCGGACCTCCTCTTCGGGAAAGAGGGACGTGGCCGTCAGCTCCACTTTACGCTTTTCTCCGATTGGAAGAGCCTGCTTTTGGAGACTGAAAGGGTGACTGCCGCCAATGCCATTCATCGCCATAGAAGGAACCTCCTTACCTTAATGGTTTTGTGGCCGCTGCCAGCTCTGGCCATCCATGCCAGCGGAAATTGCTTATCTTTTGCAGTTATGCACGGATATTCAGGGTAGCTGTGTCAGCAGGAGCTTGTCCTTGGACAGCAGCATTCATCTCCGCACGAGCTTCTCGAAATGCCTGCAAATAAATCATATCCGTCTCGGTAATAAAATTGAATTCCGCTTTCGTCTGATGCATAGTCCATTGGCCATAAAAGCTGCTATAGCTTGCAATCAGTTCTCCCTCTGGTGAATAGACTTCGGCTGTCCGAAATGTCGAATCACCTTTGATTTTGGCAGAATAGTCGCCGAAAAGACGCTCCAAATAGACCTTGATCCGCTCCTGTTCTTTTTCCAATGTTTTCATAACAGAATTTATTTTGGCCATTGGGCCAGCACGATCAGGAGAGACGTACTGCTCCATTCGAGCACGCCGAAGTTGACTAAATTCCTTGTCCATATAGATGCCTTTTTCCGCATCCTCTCGGGCCAGTGTTTGAATCTGCTTTACAAAGCCATCTGTGATCGCGTTCTTAACGGCCTTTTTTGCCGATGTTTGAATATTCGACGCACCGCCCAACTTGGCCGTATTGCTGGCTCCCAAGCCGCCAATTTGCATGGATACTCCCTCCCAACATCAATAAAATAGATTCTGTGTGCATACGGCGGTGGCCAGCGGCCACGGTTGCGGAGCACAGCGGCCGCTGTGCGGCCTAACGGCCACCCCAATATAGACAGCTAATTGAAGTAGTCCGGAAATTCTCCATAATGATGGTATCCGCAACAGCGGAAATCTACATTTTATGGAGGGTAATGTATGTTGGACTATAAAGACATCATTATCAAGCATTACGCTCTCGGCATGAGTGGTCGAGAGATTGCCAGGACACTCTCGGTCAGCAAAACTGGTGTCAACAGCTTTCTGAATGCATTCAAAGAGTGCAAAACGCTCAGCTATCCTCTGCCGGAAGGCATCACCAACTACGGCATTGCTTCAGCAGTTTACGGTTCGCACACCACGGTAAGCGGACGTGATCTTACCTATGAATTGCCGGACTATGAGGCAGTTGCCAAGGATATGTCGTCTCGGAAGAACATGACCCTTGTGGTTCTCTGGAACCGGTACGCCAAGAATTGCCGGGATTGTGGGCTGAAGTTTTACTCGTATCGGCAGTTCTGTGAAAACTATACCAAATGGTGCGAGGAAAATAAGGAGACGCTGCATTTCAACGCCGTCATTGGCCAGAAGATGGAAGTGGATTTCGCCGGCAAGACCTTTCAGATGGTAGATCCGCTCACCGGTGAGGTTTTGGAGATCGTTGTCTTCGTAGCTGTTCTTCCTTATTCCCAGTACATTTACGCAGAAGGAATGCTCTCCACCAAGGAACCACAGTGGATCGCTGTAAACAACAATGCTCTGGCGTATTTTGGTGGTGTACCAGCGCTGGTCGTCTGCGATAACTGCAAGCAGGCTGTCATTGCCAACCGGGACTGGATCGCCCCGGAACTGAACAAGGATTATGCGGAATGGGCCGAGCACAACCATACGGTCATTCTTCCGGCCAGGGTCAGGAAGCCTAAGTACAAGAGTTCTGTAGAGAATGCCGTTGGTATCTTGGAAAAGGGCCTCTTCCATGACATGGAGGAAATGGACTATTTCAGCCTGGAACAATTCAATCGTGACCTTTGGAAGCATCTGGACAAGCTCAACAATGCACCGTTTACCAAGAAGCCGCACAGTCGGCGCTACTACTGGGATGAGGAGCGCCGGGAACTTATGCCGCTGCCTCCTGTTCCGTATGAATACATGGAGCGCCGGACAGCCAAGGTGTCCTCGGATTACCATGTTCGCTTCGACAACGCCTATTACAGTGTGGACCGGGCATATCTGCATAAAGAGGTGCTTATCCGGGCTTCTGCCTCTACCGTGAAGATTTTCTCCAAAGAGGGGATCTTTATCTGTGAATGGCCCAGAGCCACTGCAAAGAGCCAGTGGTCTACGGATCCGAACCATCTTCCGGCAAGCTACAGGGAAATGTCGGAATGGAACGGTACATACTTCACCCGAAAAGCTATGACCATTGGCCCCAACACCGGAGAGGTTATTAAGCGCATCCTTTCCAGCCGCAAACTGGAGGTGCAGACCTACCGAATGTGCCAGGGAGTCCTGAACTTTACCAGGAAATACAGCAAACAGGCGCTGGAAGAGACCTGCCGCCAGGCTTTGGAGCTGGGAAAGGTAAATTACACGTTCATTAAAAACACGATCCCGGTGGTTGCGGAAGATTTGGGGACCTCTGGCTACAACACCGCTGCTAACGAAGAACGCAACAAAGGCGCTTTCGTTATGGACGCGGAATCCATGGACATTAACAGACTTCTCTCACGCAGCAAAAGCCTGGCCCAGAGCAAGGGGAAAGGCGGTGATAAATAATGCTCACCGGAAAAGCTCTTTTTAACACCCTTCTGGCTGAACTGAACGAAATGGGTCTGCCCGGGATGTCTGCCACACTGGATGATATGTACCGATCTCCGAATTTCCTGGAGCTGGATCCATTGATGGCAATAGCAAATCTTGTGGAGCCGGAATACCAGAAGAAGATGAACAAACGCATCCTGAGCCGTTTGCGCAGCGCACATCTGCGTGGGTGTCCGCAGGAGCTTTCCAATTGCGTTGATTCAGTCGAGCGTGAGTACCTGCCCCGGGGGATTACCGAAACGCTGTCTACGCTGGACTTCATTGACTCTGGCCTTAATGTGTGTATCCTGGGTCCGTCTGACAGTGGCAAGTCCTATCTGGCAAAGGCTATTGGCATTGTTGCCTGCAACAACTACAAGGTAGAGTACCACCACTGTGAGACCCTTCTGGAGGAGCTGGTGGCACTCAAGGCCGCAGACTACTCCAAGTACCAGAAGCGGCTGAAGAAAACCTGTGGTGCAGCCCTACTCATCTTGGATGACTTCCTGCTGCACACAATTACTGATGAGCGTGAGGTAAAAATCCTTTTTGAGATGTTGGAAAAGCGATGCGAAATTAGCCTGAGCACCATTATCTGT
This sequence comes from Agathobaculum sp. LCP25S3_E8, assembly GCF_052117165.1. Classification (NCBI taxonomy): domain Bacteria; kingdom Bacillati; phylum Bacillota; class Clostridia; order Eubacteriales; family Butyricicoccaceae; genus Agathobaculum; species Agathobaculum sp. LCP25S3_E8. The sequence goes on along the minus strand of NZ_JBQKJR010000007.1, from coordinate 88,337 downwards.
TCACAGCGGGAACCGGCCAGCTGGAGCTCCATGATTCTCAATGACGAGGTCTCCGCTAACGCCATCCTGAAGCGTGCCACAAAGCACTACACCGTGGTGATTAAACCTAAAATGACCACCTAATTACGGGTGGCCGCTGCGCCGCAAGGTGGCCGCTGGTGACCGCACCGGTGGCCGCCGAGCGCCGCAGAATGCATTCTGTGTTAAACCATAAAATCCATATTGCGGGAAACCGTCAGGAAACGGTCAAAATACCAAGCTGCTGGAACAAATATCCTTTATTATTTTATCGACCATCTGGCGAGGAAAATTTAGATTGTTCTCCCGGCATGATGAAAGAAATGTGTGAAAGACTTCGAAACGGTGCGTAACCACCCGGAATAAATGGTTTAATATCTTGCCACATTCTTTTGGATAGGATGCCAATGGATCCATTTATCTTGAGAAAAGAAAAATGAAATGTATGGATCATCTTCATTTATATTTGTTTGCCATTCAATCCTGGGTCCAACCGATATCGGCAAAGTCCAAAGCCGGTCTCCGAGCGTTCCATGATGGCCTCTGGGATCTGTTTGAGATACTTCCGCCCAAAGCTGGTGGTGCCAAAGTACGCGTCAAAGTTGGCCACCGGCAGCACTACCCAGTCGGAGTCCTGCGGCTTGTTGGCAAGATAGTAGGCCACCAGCGTCTCAACCACCTCCACAGGAACGCCCTTGGGCGTGAGGCTGCGAAGTCGCTCCACCAGCGCAGGCGAAAGTTCCGGATCTTCGCTGCGAAGCGGCCCAAGTTCCAGCGCCTGGGCCAGAAAACTGTCAAACCGCAGGCCCCACTGCCCCTTGGTGGTGGGGGCGAACAGGGGAATCTGCATCTGGATCACCTTGTCCTGCCAGGTATGGTCAAAGCCTTTCTCAATGGCAGCACACTTCTTCTGGGCGCTGCTGGATACCTGCTCGGGATTTTCCCGCACGAAATCCACCACTCGATGTACATGGCGGTGAAACCATCCGCTGCCGTTTTCCTCCACAAGGCCGGGAAAATCCCTATGGAGTTTCCCAAAATCACTGCCAAACTGCCACGCCTCCCGGGGCGTGGCTTTTTTGCTGTCCGGCACACTGCACCAGGCGCATAAGCCCCGCTTGGCATAGTCGATGCGTTCCCGGGGTGCTTCGGCGGGGCTGCCATTCTCGTTATGAAACAGAAACCCTCTTGCCAGGATGGTCAATACCCGGTTGAGTCCCTCGAAATCCAGGATGGTGTCGAAGGTAAAACGGCCCAGGTAGGTGGTGTCCTGCTTGTTCCGGGCAGTGTAGTTTACCACACCGGTGTAGTCCTGAAACTCCTTCCACTCATTCAGCATGGTCCACCTCCAGAACATGTTCCTCGATGTGGTCCGGCAGCAGATCCCACAGCAGGTTCCGCTTGCCAATGGCCACCACATAGGGTGCCGCCAGGCTGGGACGGATAATCTTATTCAACAGCTTGCGGCAGACCTTGGACACCACGGCCCGCTCATTGCCGCTGAAAGGGGCAGCCAGATAGGTCTCCATCATCTTCTGGAAGGCCGGGGAATCTGCCGGGCGGCGGAGCTGCTTCCGCTCCCGGGCAGACTCCAGATCATCGATGTCGCAGACCAGATCCCCCAACATGCGGAATCCGCCGTGGCGGAAGTCGGTCAGCAGATCGTAGTAGTACGCCGCCTCCGGCAGATGCTCCCGCAGAAATGTTTCTCTCTGTTTTTCTGTCATCAGGTGCCACTGCTGTTCTACGATTTCCTTTCGCAGAGCGGTGATACGCTCCGTGGAAAGCTGCTGGAAGAAGGCGTACAGCTCGTCGCTGTCGTAGAGTTCCTCTTGTCCTCTGGCATAGAGAATACGGTCAATGTCCGTTTTCCGCTGCTGTCCCTTGGCGGGGGCGCGGCAGGCCCGAATGCGGGAGAGGCAGTGCTCGTAGTCCCACAGCAAGGCAGAGACAGAAGAAAGAATGTTCTCATTCAGCTGTTTCTTCCAACTTCGTTCCTGGGCGAAGGTGAATAGTTCGCTATCCTTCGCTGGTTTCTCCTGAATCTTGGGTGTGTTGCGCTCCAGCTGGCGGGCCAGCCAGGGCAATCGCTCCACCGGGGAGTCCACCGTGTCCCAGTCGATCCCAGCAAAGAAGGTCTCCAGTCGCTCTCGGTGGGTGGGCTCGTACCAGGCGCGGCGGCGCTCCTCCGCACGCTCCAACAGATATTTGTACTGCAGGAAGGGAGTGCGTTTCACCTTTCGTCCGCCCAGAAATTCATCCAAGTTAGGACGCACACCGGTCTTGGCCGCGTCAATTTCCAACCCGCTGTAGATGGCCAGGGCTTCCAAGTCACAGCGGCACCGCTTGCGCTCCTCCGGGTCGGCGTGGTCGTTGTAGGCGATGACGCTGCGGTCCAGGGCGGCGTTGCAGATCTGTCCGATGCGGGCGGCAAAGGTGTTCTCCACCGTCTGGAAACGAGCCTGCCAGTCGTTGGCGTCGGACTTGGGTGCGGAGAGGGCGGGGATCTTCAGCAGAGGCAGATTGGCGTTGTTGGAGAGCTGCTGGTGGACATCGTAGTCATAGTTCCGCTTGACGCAGCGGTTCAGAATGGGATCGGCGATGGTCTTGATGAGGTCGCCGTCGTAGTCCGCTCCGCCCAGCCGCTCCGCCGCCAGACTGTCAGCAGACACCATAACCACATCGGTGAGGTGGCCCAGGTAGTGCTGGCGCAGTGCATCTCCCCCCGGATACACCGACAGCTGTAATTCCTCGTTCCGGGCGATGTGGGGATTGCGGAGAAGGGTGCAGCTGTCCTCATGGTCATAGGCCGCACCGGGTGCAAAGAAGCTGTCCTCCGCAAAGAAGGCTCCCATCACCTGATTGCAGAAGTCCCGCTCACCGGGCAATTGGAACACACGGGGCGCGATCAGCTGCCGCAGCAGTTCCAGCAGGTCACCTGAGAGGAAACGGTTGTCCCCTGGCACCAGAAGTCGCCCAACGGCGTAACCTCGGAGAATCTTCCGGGCCTGTCCGTCCAGCTGTTCCGCATAGATAGATTCCCGAATAAACTTCGGGTTCTTCTCCAGCACCCGGGCCATGATGTTCGCCCGGCTTCCTCTGGGTTGGCTTAGTCCCTGATGGAAATACGCCAGACGGTAGCGTTCGTTGGCTCGAAAGTTGAAATAGGTTGTCTCAGTGGCCTTGGTCAGCCACTGGCGAGGATCATCCTGCGGACTGTGGTCCCAGCCTTCCGGTAGATCGGCGGGGCGGAACTCCTCTGGCTGAATGAAGAGGGTGGAGAGGAATTGGTAGTTTAGTTCCACCAGCTCCTCCGGCTCCGTCTTGCTCAGATTGGTGATGTACAGGGCGTGGTTGTAGTCCCGAAAGGCGTCCCAGTAGTCCTCCCAGGTCATACCGTTCTCCCGCAGCCATCCGTATGCCTTGAACTGACTGCGGGTGAGGATAATGTCTACACTGCGGACGGGGTGTGCCTTGCCAAAGATGTCCACGATAGTCTGGGTGCCGCTTCTCTTCAAGAAGTCCTTGAAATCCACCTGATGGAGCATCCCCTTGATGTAGGGCATACGGATCTGGAAGGAGGTGTGGGTGTGGCTGCCGCTACAGGCCTTGTCCACCACCTGGGCGTACTCTTTGGAGATGAGGCCCACGCCGTCAAAGCAGGTGATGTCCAGATCTTCCAGTGTATCTGTCCGGTAAAAGGTTCCCGGCTCTCTGCCTTCCCGCAGGGTGATGACAGGGGCTCGCTCCACTCTCTTAGATGGATTGTCTATGACGATGACCCGGTGAGGTTTGTCAATGCGGATGCCGTCCACCCGGGTTCCGCTGGAGAACATGAGACCGTTGTAGGCGTAGAGTTTACTGAGCTGGCAGCGATCCAGTTCCATGTTCAGCATGATACGATGGCGCATGGGCTCATACAGATCTGCCCGGATAAAGGAGAGACGAGATTGACGGCTCATACTGGCTGAGCGCTCAAAAGCCACATAGCGGTGTGGGCCGCTGCCGAAGTCCAGAGTGATTCCCTTGGGACGGAACATGTCTCTGGCCTTCTCCCGGCGGGCCTGCTGCGTCCTTCCGGTTCCACGTCGGTCAAAGATCCCGGCGAAGTCCATATAGAACAGCACATCGGAAAGCGCTGTGACTTTCTCCTCACCACGCTCCCGCCAGCCCTTCCCGTGGAGTTGGTACATCAGCTGGTGGAACATGGCGCAGCTGTCCTGCTCGTGCCTGGCACCCGGTACCTTGCAGTGTTCGGTGGCGCTGCGGTTCAGGGTAAAGGTGTAAACGCCGTCTTGCTCCGCGGCATAACTCATCACCGCCCGGGCAGAGAGTTCGTAGATCTGATAGGTCGCCATTGGCTCACCTCCGTTTGCTCTATTCTACCACAAACCATTTCAAAATCAAAATGAATACTACTCCCACTTCTTTTGAGGTGGGAGTTTTTTGTATTCAAATTCTTGAAATGGAGGTACCAAACATGAACAACAAAATGAACCATCCCCTGATCACAGTAGACGGCAGAACCCTGATGGACCGTCCGCTGGAGCCGCCCAATTTTGTGGTGGACACCCTGATCTCTCAGGGCCTGCACATCCTGGCAGGCTCCCCGAAAGTGGGCAAGTCCTGGCTTGCTCTATGGCTGGCGGTGACAGTTGCCAAGGGAGAACCGGTCTGGAACATGACCACCAAGCAGGGCACCACACTGTACCTCTGTCTGGAGGATTCCGTCCTCCGCATCCAGAATCGACTCTTTGAAATCACTGAGGACGCACCAGACAGCGTCCACTTCTGCACGGAGTGCGCCCTCATCGGCCAAGGGTTGGAGGAACAGGTGGACGCATTTGTCGCCGCACACCCCGACACCGTGCTGGTCATCATTGACACCCTGCAGATGGTTCGTCCGATCCACGACGCCACCTACGCCAATGACTACCGGGATCTGTCTGTGCTTAAGCGGCTGGCGGACAAGCACGGCATTGCCATCCTGCTCATCCATCATCTGCGGAAAGAAAAGGCGGAAGATGTGTTCCACCGGATCTCCGGGACCACTGCCATCAGCGGCGCAGTGGATTCCAGCTTCACACTGGTGGAAGAAAAGCGGGGCAGCGGCAGAGCCAGACTGACCTGCGTGGGCCGGGACATCGAATACCGGGAGCTGGAGCTTCGACGCAGCGAGGAAAATGTGTGGGAGTTGGTTTCGGACAGCAGAGAAGAACCCGTGCTGCGTGAGGATCGGATCGTCGTTCTCCTCTCTGCATTTATGAGCACAAGAACAATATTTATCGGCACTCCCACGGAACTCTCCGAAAAGATCGACCCTGATAAGTCTGAAGGGGTAACGCCCAAAAAGATTTCAAGGATGATCCTGCAAAGCGTTGAGGCCCTAAGGAAGAACGGAATTGCTGCAGTGATCCGCCGAAGCAACGGAAAGCGAGTGATTGAGCTGCGCCGTGCCGATAGTGTCGATTTGGAGGGTGCCGGAGAAATCGTCCCTATCGACCCTGTCGAGGCGCTGTGCGGTGATTTGCGAGCGGTTTCCAGGTGCGGCGAGTAAACTCCCGCAAAGCAAAAGAAACGCCGTGTTGGGCCGCTTGTGGCCGAAGGAGGAGCGCGGGTGTTCGGCGCGGGAGAATCACCTCCTTGGAGGTGGCCAGCATCGCGTTTGTCTGGTCACCGGCAAAGCCGCCGCCCGCCTTCCGCATAATTTCCGGGCAGAAGCCCGGACCCACTTTATCTGTGATTTGGAGGAAACGACATGAAAAAAGATATCAAGTTCAGTACCCGGATGGCATCCAAAGACCGGGAGGACATCAAGGAATTAGCAAAACGCTCCGGGATGTCCATGAGCGATTATGTGACAGCCTGCTGTCTGGGAAAGCAGGTTGTGGTCGTCGATGGACTAAAAGAAGTGCTCAAGGAGCTGAAGTCCATCGGCAGAAATCTGAATCAGCTTGTCACCCTGGCGCACATGGGACGCGCCACGGTGATCAACCTGGACGGTGTACGCCAGGCGTTCTCTGAACTCTGCGCTGCTGTCCGGCTGATCCTGGAACGAAAGCGGTGGTGAAAAATGGCGATCATCAGCTTCACTAACTACAAGTGTGGTCAGAGCACCGGATGCATGGGAGCCGTGATGCGGTACACCATGCAGAACAAGAAAACCGAGTGTGACGGTCAACAGTTGGTCACAGGCATCAACTGCCAGCCGGAATCTGTCTATGCGGACTTCATGACCACCAAGCGGCTGCATCACAAAACCGACGGCGTGCTGTTCTACCACATGGTGCAGAGCTTTCCGAAAGGCGAAGCAGTCGATCCGCTCACCGCCCATGCAGCGGCACTGAAGCTGGCTGAGTACTATGAGGGATATGAAGTCTTGGTCTGCACCCATACAGACCGGGAACACATCCATTCCCACTTCCTCATCAACTCCGTCAACTTCGATACGGGAAAGAAACTGCACATCGCAAAGGAGCAGCTCCAGGAATTGCGGCAGCGCAACGATCAGGTATGTATGGAGTTTTCTCTCCCTGTGTTCCAGCCCAAGGATAGGAAGCAGAAAACGAAAACTATGATGGTTGGCGAGTATCATACGGCCGCCCGTGGCCAGAGCAAAAAACTGCAGCTCATGAATATCATCAACGACTGTATGCGCCACGCCTCTAATCGTGCGGAGTTTATTGCGCTGATGGAGAGCGAGGGCTACAAGGTGCGCTGGGAAGCGTCCCGGCGGAATATCACCTACACCACACCCAGCGGCTGGCAGTGCCGCGACCGTCTGCTGTTCGGGGACAAATACCTAAAGGAGAATATGGAATATGAATTCAGGATCAGAGAAGAAGTTATCTATGGACGAGCTGTTGGAGAAGAACCGACCTGCGCAGATGGTACAGACCACGCCGCAGCCTCCGGCGCAGGAACTGACACCGCCTCCCGGAGTGCATCCCACAAGAGCGGAATGGGAGGAACTGCTGAGCAGCCTCTACACACTGGGGTACCACACCGAGAGACAGACTGGCTATCTGAAGAAAGTCAGCGAACTGCTGGCGCAGCTCCCGACGCGGACGCAGATGGAGGAGCTGCTGAAAGCGGTGAAGCATCTGGAGCAGATGAGCGAACAGGCTGGGAAACAGAAAGAGAAGCGTTTTTCTCCGCCCAGCATCAGGCTGCCCAGACCGAGTCTGTCGTACATTCCATGGACCAGTTTGCTGTTGGGACTGGTGGCCCTGGCGCTGACTGGGCTGGTGCTGTGGGTGGTGTGGTCCAGCTTGGACACGCTCTGGAGCGCGGCCAGGGGCCTGCTCCTGTGATGGACGCTACCACTACGCACCACCACACCGACAGCAAGGCCCTCCGGAAAGAACGACAAAAGAAAATCGCCCAAGGCCACGCCGAGGACGATCACGAAGAAGAACAGACTTGGCAGCAGACTATGTGACGGTCTGCTATTTTTGTTATCTGGATTATGTCTGGAGGAAAGGAGTTCTATGAGAAGAGAATACGAGAAATACCGTGACACCGGCATGCTGGGCGGATACGATCCAGGCAGAGCACTGCTGCAGGAAACAGAAAGCGGAGAGGTGCTGACCAGTTTTCGTGACACCTGCTACCAGTACCAGGGCGATCACAATATCAATCAAAGGGAGATGCTTATTGGAGGGAAGGTCTTTCATGTGACCTCTGTGTTCCCGATGGATGCCACAGCGACCCCCACAGACAAGCTGCTCTCGCTCATTGACACAGACCTAAAGAAGGAAGCCCACAGCGCGTAAGGTTTCCGTGGACTTGTGCAGGCCGGTGGGGTATACTGTCCGTACCCCATACCGGCTTGCCCCAGTAAAAGGAGGTTACAGAGATATGGCAAGCCAAAAATACAACATCTTATACGGAAGACTCAGTCAGGAGGATGAGCGGCAGAGGGATGACCGGCAGAAAGAGTCCAATTCCATCCACAATCAGAAACTCTTCCTGGAGCAGTACGCGGCGGATCATGGATTTGAAAACACACTGTTCCTGGCGGACGATGGCTACTCCGGTACAAACTTTGACCGTCCGGCTTGGAAGAAAATCATAGAAATGGTAGAACGGGACGAGGTGGAGACCATCATCGTCAAGGATCTCAGCCGCCTGGGACGAGAATACCTTCAGGTGGGACAGTACACGGAAACATTATGGACAAGGACACAAAAGGCAGACCGTGAAACGGGCTGCTGACAACAAATAAAGGCTGAATATCAGGCACCGGGAAAGTGCGGGATATTCAGCCTGTTTTGTTGTCCGGGGTTTCCAAAGGGGCTTGCCCCTTGGCACACGACTTTGCTTGCAAAGTGTAGTGTGTTATACCTGTCGGCGCGGCTGACGGGGGAAACGGGGGGCGGTGCTTTTTGCGCCCCGTTTGCTCCGGCAGGAAAACAGGCGGAGATTTTGCGAATGGCGATAAGCAAAAAATCAGGCTGTTTTCAGAAAGCGGCGGCAGGTATATGGAAGCCCCCGTCCCTCGTCCTGCGCTCCCGTTTGTGGCCGCACTCCCGTAAAAATGGAAATGGGCGGGAAGCCATTTTGTGGCTTTCCCGCCTTGATTACCCATCAGCAAGGACGGGCGGGGCTGTCAACGGCGGCGCATGAAATGCGCCGTTCATTTTAACCGTTGACCGGCTCGACCGGCTTTGCTATCGCCCACGCATGATATTATCTCATTTCTCCATCATGGATAGTTTTACAATCCCCCACTTGCCGTCTTTTTTAACGCAAATCACCCCAGTATCGCTTTCCTTCATATCGGAGTAAATAGGTGGTAAAATCTCATATCCACTGTGGTGTAACAATCCCCATCTTCCTTTTAGCTTTATTCTTATCAGCTTACCATAAATCGGATAGGCTTGTTGATAGCTTATATCGACAAGGAGTTCACCTGTTATTTCGGAAACAACGCCCCATTTTCCGGAGACCCTCACAGCACATAAATCGTCATAGCCGCACCATATTTCATCAAACCAATCTTCGGTGATATGCGTTCCGGTCATATTCAGCAAGCAGTATTTTCCGTCTTTTTTACCCCATAAATTCTTTGAGCGAAAATGAAATTCTTCTTCATAAATGCAGGGGATAAGAACATTTCCTTTTATATCAAGAAGTCCATACAGTCCGTTTTTCTCAACGCATATCAGGCCATTATTGGACAGAGATACTGTATCATATTCAATAGGAATTGCAATCGTTCCATTTTCGCTTATAAAGCCCCACATTCCATCCTTTGAAACTTTAATCAGTCCGTTTTCGCTGTGCCAGACCTCATCATAATCCAATTCACATGGAACTTGAATAGCAGCTTCAATACAAGTCACTTTGAACACACTCCTTTGCTTTGACATATAAGTGCTTGCTGATAACTTCCTATCAGCCCGTAATAATTCATTATATCTGGATAACGATTTGACGGATGATAATAGTCCAGCACAATGACATCGTGACCATTCAGCCGTGTGAAATAGTAAAGGTTAGAGTTTTGTCTATCTTTAATGTTATATCCCATAATGACATTGAGAGATGTTATGGTATATCCGCACACAATAATAGTTGGGTCAATCAATTCGATTTCACGGCGCAATTCTGTGCGATCATACTCTGCATATTGCAAAATATTGTCTTTCTCGGAGTCTTTCGCTCCGTCACTTTTCTTCACATTGACAACGGCAATCTGGCGGAGCTGCTCATTTCCAAAATAGTGCATAGCCACTTCATCTCTAAACGGGCATAAATCGGTGGCTGATGTATGTAGTAGTCCTTGCGTCCATTGAGATACCCTTTTCCATGTAATGTGCTTTCCCATTTTTGCTTCGGTTAGAAGGTGCTCCTTTATTAAATCCCAGTCACTTGTTCCGTGATATGCTTCTTTGAGCAGATATAGGGGCCGCACTTTTTGGGAAAACCACTGCTCCGGGCATACAATACCATCTCGAATGAACACATTTGGACTGTGGTTAATATCATCAGATGGTGCTTTATTTTTCCATTCTTGAAATAGCAATTCAATATCGTTTATATATTTATCTGCACGTTCCATTCTAATCCTCCTGATTTTTAGAAATCATCCCATAAAACTGATTTGCCAACACTCAATTTCCAGCCCTTTGATGCTGCGTCGTACTCAATCCATTCTCCCGCAATCCGAAGTGTTTCAATGTATCGTTGCACAGAACGTTCTGATACCTCCAACTTTTCAGCCAATTTCTTTGTGGAAATCCCCGGTGTTTTTCTGATTGCGCTCAACACAAACAGGGTATTTGCCACAACAACGCTGAAATTTTGGTGCTTTTTCTGTTTGCGCTGTGCGTCCATAAATATAAATCGGATTTGCTGCTTCATCAATTCAAAGCAGGAAAACACCTTGATTTTATGGCGCAAATTGACTGGCAGGGAGATTTCTCCTATTAGAATTACCACCTCGGAAAAATCTCCAATTTCGCGGAAAAAATCAAGGAGCATATCTCGTTCATTGACAGACAGTTTGCCAATCCTTACTACAATTCCACTAACAGGCGTTGCAATTATGTCGGTAAAACATTCTGTGACAAATGCAGAATAATTTAGCGGGATATTTTTTTGTAGCTGATTTGTTTCCTCAGCGGTCAATCCGTATGTTAAAATATCATAACTCTGCATTTGTTCCACCACCTTATTTCATTTTATTGCATTACGGCGACAACAGTATGGCACCGAATGATAATTTTTTCGGTAGCTTGTCTTATCGCCTTTTACCTCTCTGTTGAATATGCGACTTCATAAAATCTGATTTTGAGCCTATCCGTATCAACCACTGCTTTTCTTCTTCCGTCAGCTTGTGATAAGGCAGTCTGTTTTGCTTACAGTAAATCAGCAGCCATTGTTCCAGTCTGCTTCCCTTGAAGTTTGCTACTTCATCCAAATCTTTCTTCAGTTCGGTGACAACGGAGTTTTTAGGGGCACTTTCTGCCCGTCCCCGGTGGGCTTCCTTAATGTCCTCCATAATGCCATCTATATCGTCATGCACCCGGCGGCTGAAATACTCGCCCTCCTGCACATGGCTTGCTTTCAGCAGATAGGCGGTTTTGTCATGCTCTCCCGGCTGATATTTCTCCATGATTTCCGCCCTTGCTACGTCAACCCATGCGTTCAGGTTTTGGATTTGCCCAGCGGCAACACCGTTCACGTAGATTTCTATATCTGCCAACAGTTTCACAAAGTCCCTGTGCGTGGCTAACTCACAAAACAAGGCAGTATCAATCCGCCCGTTTTTCAACAGGTCTATCATATCATCACTCAAACGCAGGTCTGCAAGATCGGCGTTTGGGTGATTTTTTGTTTCGGTCAATCCCAGCAAATAATCGGCGGTCACTCCGTAAAACTTCGCCAGCTTGATAAGGGCATAGTGGCTGATGTCCTTATACTCATCCGCTTCGTAGCTGCCCAGCGCAGACTTGGAGAGGTGCGTCTGCTCCGCAAGCTGTTCCAGCGTCAAACCACGCTCTACACGCAGGTCTTTTAGGCGTTCTTGAATGGTTAAGGCCACTATCCAGCCCCCCTTTTCTCTATGATAGTTTCATTTTACCACAATTCCGAGAGCGTGGAAATAGGGAGTTTTTCAGTCGGATTTCCCACCTTTCGGATATACGGGACGGGCGGTCATTTAGGTGTAGACTTATCTTAGTTCATCGATGGACAGTACCTTGACAATCGAATGACCGTCCGAAAAGGAATATCCGGCGGGGGAAGCACCGCAAGGAGCCAACTTCTGGACAAAGTGTCCAGAGGTCGCTTCGGGACAAGTTGGCCCGAAGCTGTGGGGAGCGTGCCAACGCCGGAACACGCCGCAGGAATGGGGCAGGAAAACTTTTCGGGGAGAACGGCAAAATCGGAAAACGGAGGGACGCATGATAGAAAATCCATATAAACGCTTGCCGCCCATAGAGCGCAGGCCGGACAATTCCCTTTACCGCATGACCCCGGCACAGCGAAAACAGGCCAATGCCTTGATACGGCGGGAGTGCTGTAACTGTGAGGACGGCAACTGTATTGTCCTTGACGATGGGGACGCCTGCACCTGCCCGCAGACAATTTCTTTCTCAGTCTGCTGCAAGTGGTTCCGCTGGGCGGTCTTGCCGCTGGACGGGGCATTGGAAGCAGAGTTTTTCCGGGATAAGGACTTGAAACGCTGTGCAGTCTGCGGCGGCGTATTCGTCCCCAAATCCAACCGGGCTAAATACTGCCCCGGCTGTGCCGCCAAAGTTCACAGGCGGCAGAAAACAGAAAGCGAACGGAAAAGGAGGTCTTGTGTGGACAGTTAGGAGTGAAAAAAGCCTTGATTTATCAGGCTTTGCAAGCCCCAAACCGGGGCGGGTAGTATAAATTATCGCCCACCCCGGAAAACGGGCTTCTAACCGTCCACAAAACACGCTATGACAAACACGATTTACATTCATCAGCCGGAACAGGCGTTCAGCTTCACCCGGCTCCCCAATTTTCTCTTTGAAGCCCCTACATTCCAGCCCCTGTCCAACGAGGCAAAGCTGCTGTATGCCTTTATCCTGCGCCGGACGGAGTTATCCCGGAAAAACGGGTGGGCGGACGAGTACGGGCGCATTTACCTGTACTATCCCATCTGCGAGGTGGTGGACTTGCTCCACTGTGGGCGGCAAAAGGCGGTGAATACCCTGCGGGAACTGCAATACGCCGGGCTGGTGGAGATCCAGAAGCAGGGCTGTGGAAAACCCAACCGCATTTACCCAAAATCCTATGAAGCGGTTTCAAACACCGACTTCAAGAAATCCGGTTATGGTACGCCGGAGGATTGAAAACCGTACCCATGAAGTACGGAAATCACCCCTCTGAAGTACGGAAACCGGACGGTATATAGAAATACAAAGATTAAGAGACTGATTTAGATTCTATCCATTCCAATCCTATCCGAGCTATTTTCTGCGGGATTTTCCCTGTGGAAAACCCGCCGGAAAGGAATGGAACGGGGAAAGGAGCAGAATGGCACAACACGCAATTTTGCGTTTTGAGAAGCACAAGGGCAACCCGGCAAGACCGCTGGAAGCCCATCACGAAAGGCAGAAAGAGCAATACGCCAGTAATCCCGATATTGACACGGCAAAGAGCAAATACAACTTCCACATTGTCAAGCCGGAGGGCAGGTACTACCACTTCATTCAAAACCGCATTGAACAGGCAGGGTGCCGCACCCGCAAGGACAGCACCCGGTTTGTGGATACGCTCATCACCGCCAGCCCGGAGTTTTTCAAGAAGAAGTCCCCAAAGGAGATACAGGCGTTTTTCCAGAGGGCGGCGGACTTCCTCATCGGGCGGGTAGGCCGGGAGAATATCGTGTCGGCGGTGGTACACATGGACGAGAAAACGCCCCACCTGCACTTGACCTTTGTGCCGCTGACAAAAGACAACCGCCTGTGCGCAAAGGAGATTATCGGGAACAGAGCCAACCTCACAAAATGGCAGGACGATTTTCACGCCTATATGGTGGAGAAATATCCCGACTTGGAGCGTGGCGAAAGCGCAAGCAAGACAGGCCGGAAGCATATCCCCACCCGGCTGTTCAAGCAGGCGGTCAATCTCTCCAAACAGGCCAGAGCCATTGAAGCCGCCCTTGACGGCATTAACCCGCTGAACGCCGGAAAGAAGAAAGAGGAAGCCCTCTCTATGCTGAAAAAGTGGTTTCCGCAGATGGAGAATTTCTCCGGGCAACTGAAAAAGTACAAGGTCACAATCAATGACCTGTTAGCGGAAAATGAGAAGCTGGAAACCAGGGCAAAGGCCAGCGAAAAAGGCAAGATGAAAGATACCATGGAACGGGCAAAGCTGAAAAGCGAACTGGACGATATGCGGCGGCTGGTTGACCGTATCCCGCCGGAGATTTTGGCGGAACTGAAACGGCAGCAGCGGCAGCATGGAAAGGAAAGGTGATTTTATAAGTACGAATATCAGATACAAAAAGGAAACAGAGGTCGTGACTTTTCAGGGGAAAGAAATCATGCTGGAAAACCTCTCTCCGGTGTTCACGCCGGAGCAGGAAGCGGCCAAACGCCGGGAACTGGAACAGCAGCTTTATGAGGTGTTCCGCAAGTACGCCGAAAAGCGGAAAAGCGAGGACGCCGGGGCGTAAGGTTTCCCAAAGCCACCATTGATTTGCGGGGCTGCTGGCGGTATAATAAAGCTGTCAGCAGCTCCGTTTCTTTTTTAAGAAAAGGAGCGACAATATGAATAACAGGATAGACGCAATCTATGCAAGGCAATCGGTAGACAAAAAGGACAGCATTTCCATTGAAAGCCAGATTGAGTTTTGCAAATACGAACTGAAAGGCGGGAACTGTAAAGAGTACAAAGACAAAGGGTATTCCGGGAAAAATACGGAGCGTCCAGAGTTTCAGCAGCTTATGCGTGATATTGAAAGCGGCCTTGTGCGAAAAGTAGTTGTCTACAAACTTGACCGTATCAGCCGTTCCATACTGGACTTTGCGAAGATGATGGACTTCTTCCAAAAGTACGAAGTGGAGTTTGTGTCCTCTACGGAAAAGTTTGATACCTCCACTCCGATGGGGCGTGCTATGCTGAACATCTGTATCGTGTTCGCCCAGCTGGAACGGGAAACGATACAGAAGCGGGTGCAGGACGCATGGCACTCCCGCTGCCAGCGTGGTTTCAAGATGGGCGGCAAAACGCCCTATGGTTTTCGGACAGAGCCGTATGTGATGGACGGGGTGCGCACAAAGAAGCTGGTGGTTGAGCCAACCGAAGCGGCCTTTGTCCGGCAGATGTATGAGATGTACGCTGACCCGCAGGTATCGCTGCACGACATCACAAGAAAGCTGACAGCGGACGGTATGCGCACTTATCACGGCAGGCCGCTGTCAAGGGCGACTTTGAGCGTCATTCTCCGCAACCCGATTTATGTTATGGCTGACCTTGATATATACGAGTTTTTCAAGAGCCAGGGGACGGATATTTACAATGACGCCGCCGACTTTGCGGGGACAAACGGCTGCTATTACTATCAGGGCAAGGGCAACACGGAGGACAAGCATAAGCACCTGCAAGGGCAGACGCTGGTGCTTGCGCCCAGCGAGGGGTTTATCCCGTCTGAACTGTGGCTGAAATGCAGAAAGAAGCTGCTTGCCAGCCATACTTACCAGCCCGCAAGGAAAGCCCGGAATACATGGATGGCGGGAAAAATCAAATGCGGGAAATGCGGCTATGCGCTCATGTCGGCGCACTCCAACGGTATTTTTTATATGCGCTGCACCGTCCATGCGGACAGCGGGGCCTGTCCCGGCTGCGGCTGTGTAAAGCTGCACGAACTGGAAGCGGTGGTCTATGGGGCTATGGTAAAGAAGCTGAAAGATTTTAAGACGCTGACAGGCCGGAAAAAAGCGGCGAAAATCTCCCCGAAGCTGGCGGCAAAGCGGCTGGAACTGGCGCAGGTGGAAAGCGAGATTGAAAAGCTGCTTGACACGCTGACGGGCGCAACCCCGGTCTTGCTCTCCTACGCAAACAGCCGGATTGAGGAACTGGACGCAAGGCGGCAGGACATTTCCAATGAGATTGCGAAGCTGTCTGCGGACGCTGTGCCAGCCGAAAGGATAGAAAGCATTTCCGGCTATCTGGATGACTGGGAGAATATCGGCTTCGAGGACAAGCGGCAGGTGGTGGACGCATTGATAACCGTTATCCGGGCGACAAACGAAAAGGTAGAAATCGAATGGAAAATCTGACGGGCTGCCCCCGTCATACGCTATCCCTTTTGTGCCCTTGTCTATATTAGTGAGATCTACTTTCCGGAAAAGGGTGTCCGCTTTATCGCGGTCAATGATGGCGTGGATTCCCTGGTGGAGAGCAGCAACGACTTCAACCCCATCCGAAACTGGGCCAACGAACTCCACGCCAAGGACACCAGCAAGAAGGTGCGTGCTATCAAGAAAATGCAGGCGGAGCGCGGAGAACGACTGGGCGGCAAACCGCCTTATGGCTACAAGAAGAAGGACAAGGACTCCAAGGAGATCATTCCCGATGAGGAAACCGCTCCCATCGTGCGTCGGATCTTTGACCTGTGCGCTGCGGGGAAAGGACCGAACCAGATCGCCAGAATTTTGACCAGAGAGCAGGTACTGAATCCCACCAACCAGTACTACCAGGCCACCGGCACTGCCTGCACCAATCTGGATACCACCCGTCCCTACACCTGGTCCGGCAGAACCGTGGCTAAAATCCTGGAAAACAAGGTTTACATCGGGCACACGCTTAACATGAGGAAAACAACGCTCTCCTATAAAAACAAAAAGCAGATCCAGAAACCGGAGAGCGAGCAGATCCTTGTGGAGAACACCCATGAGCCACTCATCTCAATGGAAATCTGGGAGATCGTGCAGGATGTGCGGGAGCACAAGCGGCGACCGCCCAAGCACATGGAGGAACCCAATCTGTTCTCTGGATTGGTCTACTGTGCTGACTGTGGCAAATACATGGTGCTCTGCCGGACTGAGAAGATGCGGGAGGATCAGTACTATTTCCGGTGCTCTACTTACAGCAAGCGAGGGAAAAACGCCTGCTCACCTCATCAGATCCGTGAGGCGGACCTGAAAGCCATTGTGCTGGATGACCTGCGCAGGGTCACGCACTTCGCACGGATGAAGGAGCGGCAGTTTGCCCAGTACATCAACCAGAGGAACACCGCAGAACTGCGCCGGGAAATCAACCGCCTGCAGAGGGAACTGGATTCCATGCATCGGAGATACAATGAGTTGTCCGCACTGTTCAAGCGACTCTATGAGGACAATGTCCTGGGGCGAGTGAGCGATGAACAGTTCCGCATGCTGTCCGCAGACTACAACGCCGAGCAAAAAAATCTGTCTGCAACCATTCCGGCCAAGGAGGAGCAGCTGGAGAAACTGAAAGCCTCAGCCGCCAATGTGGACGCCTTCATTGAGAAAGCCAAACGGTATACTACCATTGACCAACTGACGCCGGAACTGCTGCGGCTCTTCATCCAGCGGATCGAGGTAGGTGAACGGAGCCAAAAGTATTCCCGCTCTGCGGGACAGAGTGTCAAGATCGTATACAGGGACATCGGCAGAGTGGACAGCCCTATGCAGGAGGGAGAGCACACACCGCATATTACAAAACAGATTACAGATATTGAAGAAATCAAGCGATTGCTGGCATAAAACACAACAGGCGGACAGCTTCCGCTGTCCGCCTGTGTGCCTGACAATTCAGTGGGTTCAAAAAGTGTACCTGTGGGAACTATCAGACAGCACGGGCGCTTTTTTCATATTATGGAGCGACAATCCAAATGCGATTGGTATGGCCTTTATCAAATTTCCATTCATCATTCCGGCGTATCCGCGTGGCGCACAGTCGAATATCCAGCGCACGCTGCAATGACCGAATCAGCTTTTTCTCATTCATATCGCATTCGTCAACCTTTCTCTCTATTGATACGGCCGCTGCGCGCTGCCCCGTACATTCATAGATATGGGGAGAAGCGGACTTTGGTTGCACCAATATGAAAAAATCTCCCGTAAGGGAGATTTTTTACAGCGCTTTCAGAAAAGCATGGCGACATCTCTACAAAGGATTACGAATCAATCAATCCCAGCGCAATTTTCCATCGCAATACCCGCACGGCGGAATCGCGGATGGCAGTTTCACGGATGGTTCCGTTTTGCACGGCGGCCAGTACCGCATTATACTGTGTGACAAAATCTGACGAAATCAGCATGTCATTTCCTGCCTGCACGGCGAGTACGGCTGCATCCGCGTCGCCTGTGTAGTCTGTAATCGCCTGCATGACCAGGTCGTCGGTCATTATCACGCCGTCAAAGCCAAGCTCATCACGCAGTACTTCATGTACTGCCGGAGAGAGGGAGGCGGGTAGTGTACCATCCATGCAGGAAACAATATTGTGGCAGACGAGAATCGCCTGTGCGCCGGCTTCAATGCCCGCAGTAAAGGGCAGGAAATCCGACGAGCGGAATTGTTCGAGTGGTCGATTGTCCTGCGCGATGCCGGTGTGTGTGTCGACGTTATTGCCGTAGCCGGGAAAGTGCTTGAGCACCATGCCCATGCCGTCCGTTTGCATCTGTTCTACCACGGTGCGGACATAGTCGCTGGTGGCTTGCGCGTCTTGTCCGAATGCACGGGCATTGATGAAGTCAGACGGGCTGGTCGATACATCGCATACGGGCGCGAGATTGACGTTGATGCCAAGTGAAGAAAGCAGGGTATCTTTTTCCTTGGTGTCGCTTTGGATGCGCTCCAGACCGCCCTCAGCGAAAAGCGCCTGTGGGGACTGGAACCGATCCGCGCGGAAGGCGGGATATGCACTGACGCGCACGACTGTGCCGCCCTCCTCGTCTACGCCGATGAGCATAGGCGTTGCGGCGGCTTGCTGGTAGGATGCAATCGTCTCGCGCAGACTGTCCGGTGTTTGATTTTCAAAGTCGCGGCCGAACAGGATATAGCCGCCGATATCATACTGCGCGGCGAGTTCCGCGGCTTGCACATCGGGACAACGCGCAAAGAACAACTGCGCGACCTGTTGCTCCAGTGTGAGGGAATCCGCATATACTTCGGCGGGATCGGGCTGTGGAGGTTCGGGAGTGGGTTCGGACGCAGTTTGCGCAGTCGTCGTATCTGCGCTGGGCTTCTCGTTACAGGCAGTCAACCCAAGCGGCAAGACGAGTGTAAGCAGCAGGCAGAGCAGGCGTTTTTTCATAGTCAGCACCTTCCTTCTTTGATTCCATTATACAGGAGTGAGCGGGTCGTTGCAAAGCCTATTGTGTTTGTGGTAAGATAAGGAGACGGAAAGGGGAGAGACAGGATGCAGACCATCGGACGCTTCGCGCCCAGCCCGAGCGGGCGCATGCATCTGGGCAATGTGTTGTGTGCACTGCTGGCCTATTTGAGTGCGCGGCGGCAGAATGGACAATTCCTGCTGCGCATTGAGGATTTGGATGCGATGCGTTGTCCGCGGAGCTTCGCCGACCTGATTATGGATGATTTGCGCTGGCTGGGATTGGAGTGGGACGGCGAGGTGCCGTATCAGTCCGCACGTGCGGCGATTTATGAGCGGTATGAGGCCATTTTGCGCGACAAGGGGTTGCTCTATCCTTGCTTTTGCTCACGTGCGGCGCTGCATGCGGCATCTGCGCCGCATCTGTCGGATGGGCGTGTGATCTATGCGGGCACCTGCCGCGATCTGACACCCGAACAGGTAGAGGAAAAACGGAAAACACGTGCACCAGCCACGCGTGTGCGTGTACCGGATGCGGTTGTGCGGTTTACCGATGCGGTTTGGGGTGAGTACGCAGAAAATCTTGCAGACGAGTGCGGGGATTTCATCGTTCGGCGTTCGGACGGCGTGTTTGCTTATCAGCTTGCGGTTGTAGTGGACGATGCGCTGACCGGTGTCAATGAGGTGGTGCGCGGCGCGGATCTGATTTCCAGCACACCGCGCCAAATCTGGCTGTACCGTCAGTTTGGCTTTACGCCGCCGCGGTTTGCCCATCTGCCGCTGTTGTGCGATCATGATGGTCGCCGCCTGTCCAAGCGGGACGAGGATCTCGACCTCGGTCTGTTGCGTGAACGTTTCACGCCGGAGCAGGTGACCGGCGCGTTGGCCTGCGCTGCGGGTCTGATCGACCGACCCGAGCCGGTTTCGGCGCGCGAATTGGTTTCCTCCTTCGATTGGGGCAAAGTTCCGCGGCATGATTTGTTTTTACCAGATATATTTCGCTCATGAAGCGCCCAAACGGGCGCTTCTCTTTTTGTCAAAAATTCTCTTGACAGAGCGGTGCACCGGTTGTATTATAATGATATCAAATTGATATGATTGTGAGGGATAGGATATGAACACAAATCAAATGGAGTATCAGGAGAAAATCCTGCGCGCACCGAACGGTCTGGGGATTCTGCTGCTCAACATCGTGCTGATGCTTGCGGCTGTAGCCGGAATCGTGTATAGCGCGGTGCAGCTGGACAATGGTGCTGGTGGTGCAATGGTCGCGTTGCTGGTTGTGTGCATCTTTTACTGGTGTCTGCCGTGCTGGCTGCTGTTTGCGGGTGTGAAGGTGCTGCGTCCAAACGAAGCGCTTGTGCTGACGCTGTTCGGCCAGTACATCGGCACGCTCAAAGGGGAGGGCATCTTCTTTGTCAATCCGTTCTGCTCCGCGGTTAATCCAGCGGCTGAGCTCGCGTTTGTTAAAGCGGCCGAGGACGCGGCGGACTCGGCTAAGGCGGGCAGCAAGCTGTCATCCGGCCGTATTTCAGCTGGTTCGGGTCGCGGCAAGCGGCTGTCGCTTAAGACCATGACGCTCAACAACGACAAGCAGAAAATAAACGATCTGCTCGGTAATCCGATCATCATTGGCATTGCGGTCATTTGGCACATTGAGGATACGGCCAAGGCAGTGTTCGCGGTGGACAATTATCAGGAATTCCTGTCCATCCAGTCGGATGCAGCGCTGCGCAACACTGTGCGTCTGTATCCATATGACGTGTCCGAAGGCGGCGACGAAAAGAGCCTGCGCGGCTCTTCGCAGGAGATTGCGGGCGTGCTGGCCGAGGAGATCCAGAAACGCGTGGAATGCGCTGGTTTGAAGATCGAGGAAGCGCGCATCACCACGCTGGCTTACGCACCGGAAATTGCGGCGGCAATGCTCCAGCGTCAGCAGGCCAGCGCGGTTGTGGACGCACGAAAGATGATCGTTGAAGGTGCGGTCGGTATGGTGGAGATGGCGCTGGACGAACTGAGCCGCAAGCAAGTGGTCGAGCTGGATGATGAGCGCAAGGCGCAGATGGTTTCCAACCTGATGGTGGTTTTGTGCGCAGGGAAAGACGCGCAGCCAGTTGTCAATTCCGGTTCGATCTATTAAAATAGAAGCAGGTAAGGCGGTGGGAGCAATGATTGTTGATTTTTTGCTCAGCCTAATAGCGGATGGCGCGGTAGCTGGTGCGCAGTCCCGGCGCGTCCCCAAACCGCTTCGGGTGATTTTTGCGGTGCTGATCACGCTGTTTCTATGTGCGGTAGGCGGGTTTATGCTGCTGTGTGCGGTGGCGATGGACGCCGGGCTTGATCTGCGGCTGGTTTGTGGGGCACTTGCTGCGGGGTGTTTGGGTTATCTGGTGTTTTTTATCCGTAAAGTGTGGCGTGCCATGCGGTAACAAATCGGGAGAAGGAGGTGCAGTCGTGGCAGACAAGGAAAAAGCAAAAAAGCAGGTGCCGCTGCGGCTGTCTGCCTCGCTTTATGATGAGATTGCCCGCTGGGCGGAGGATGAGTTTCGCTCTGTCAATGGACAAATTGAGTATCTGCTGACCGAGGCGGTGCGCCGTCGGAAAAAACAAGATCCGAAGGAATGAACTTGCCGCCGCATAGGTATTCCCACTTGCGCTTCAGTGTGGTATAATGACGGCAAACCAGCCGCATTCTTTATGAAACTGCGGCGGAAGAAAGGAGAATATGCCATGAGCAAACGGACAAAAACGGTTGTGGCAGCGGTCATTGTGATTATTGTGCTGATTGCTGCTGCGTGCATTTACGGATATATGTCCGGACGGCAGACACCGGAGCAGAATGGGCAGCCGAATCAGACAGTCGAGCCGGATACGCCGAATGAACAAGACACGCCGGATGACCAGCAGACTCCGGACGAAACCAAGGAAAACCCGGTGCAGCCGGAAAATCCCAATCCGTCGGGCGGGGAATCCGTAGTCGTATACGTGCCGGATGAGCAGGGAGAAACGCTGACACCAGTTGGAACCGATGCGGTGGACGACTCGGATCAGGCGCTGGTTGATGCGCTGATCACAGCGGGATCGCTTCCTGAAGGGGCAGCAGTGCAGTCCTCCTCAACGGCGGACGGCGTTCTGACGCTGGATATGAATGCGGTATATGGCGATGCCGTGCGCTCTTCCGGTACCACGGGGGAGAGCCTGCTCATCTATTCGCTTGTCAATACTTTCGTGCAGGCACGCGGCGTAAATAGTGTGCTTATCACAGTGGATGGTGCTCCGCTTGAAAGCGGGCATGAAATTTACGATTATCCGCTGGAACCGACAAATTAAGAATGCAAAAAGGCTTCGGAACTTTCGTTCCGAAGCCTTTTTTAGGGTGGTAATGGAATGAATCAATAGTTTTCGGCCTTAATTTCAAAGTAAGCCTGCGGATGTGCGCATACCGGGCATACTTCGGGGGCCTGCTTGCCAACAACGATGTGGCCGCAGTTAGAGCACTGCCAGATGCAGTCGCCGTCGCGGGAGAAGACCAGATTGCCTTCCACATTGGAGAGCAGCTTGAGGTAACGAGCTTCATGCTCCTTCTCAATCGCACCGACCTTTTCAAAGAGGAATGCAATGTCCTCGAAGCCCTCTTCGTGCGCTTCCTTGGCAAAGGTCGCGTACATATCCGTCCACTCGTAATTTTCGCCGGCTGCCGCTGCCTTGAGGTTTTCCGCCGTGCTGCCGATACCTTCCAGCAGTTTGAACCAGATTTTTGCGTGTTCCTTTTCGTTATTCGCCGTCTCCTCGAAGATCTTGGAGATCTGCACATAGCCATCTTTCTTGGCTTTGGAGGCGTAGTAGGTATACTTATTGCGTGCCATAGATTCGCCTGCAAATGCGGTCTGGAGGTTTGCTTCCGTCTTGCTTCCCTTCAAATTTGCCATAATCACATACTCCTCACATTGTAATATTTTTCAGACAGCTCCTGCTGTCGGAAATCACGCTTCTTGTGCTTGACAATTCTGGCAGATACCCTCGAACAGAATATCATATCGCCGTACTTCCACGCCGGAGGAATCCTCAACCTGCTCGATCAGGTTATTAATGTGCGGCATATGCACGTCATATACCGCGCCGCATTTCTCGCAACGCACATGATAATGCTCACTGGTGTTAAAATCAAACCGATCGGCACCATTCGGCACAGGCACACGGCGAATTTCACCTTGTGAAGCCAGCTGGTTCAGATTGCGGTATACAGTAGCCTTGCTGATAGAAGGATGTTCCGCCGCGACGGCAGCATACACGTTGTCCGCAGTGGGATGATCGTGCATGTGCAGAACGGTTTGCAAAACGATTTGACGCTGCACTGTATTTCTGGTCTGCATGCTGTCACCTACTCCCTAATAGTATAAATTATTATTTAGAGTATATACCTGATTTATGGAGTTGTCAAGCATTTTGCGGAAAATCCTACAGGATTATCTCACAGAACATAGAGAAAAACCATCAGATAGTGGCATATACTGCCTGCTATAACGAACAAATGAAAGATTTCATGAAACCCAAACAACGCAGTAGGGTTCGGATGTTTGGCAATATAGATCACACCGCCAATTGTGTAGAAGATGCCGCCTGCGGCTAGAAGGGCAATTGCGTGTGCGGGCATAGAGAGGACAACATCAAAATCCAATACGATTGCCCAACCCAGTGCCAGATACAAGGCGGTTCCTAAAAAGCGTGGTGCATCGATCCAGATCAGCTTGACAGCGATACCTGCTGCGGCAATCAACCAGATAAAGGTAAGGAAAATATAATTTTGTGGCGGGCGCATGTAACAAAGCACAATAGGGGTATAGCTGCCTGCAATGAGCACGTAAATCATGCTGTGGTCAAGTTTTTTGAGCTTGCGCAGGATTGGTTCATCCCGGCAGGAATAATGGTATACGCTGCTGGCAGAATACAGTCCGATGAGGGAAAGACAAAAAATAATGACCGAAGCCGATATTTGACCGTTGGCGGCATCGGTGGTCAGCATACGGAGCAGCATGGCAAACAGTCCGATTCCGCTCAGTACCGCTCCAATAAAATGTGAATAGCTGGAAAATGGTTCCCGTGCCTTGAGGAAAACACGCGGCATATAGATTCCTCCCTACTTTAATATAGTATTTATAACTACGTTGCATTTAATATAATACTACATATGCGAGAAAATGCAATAGTCTTTCTGTGAATTTATTGTGTCCTAGGGACAAAAAAATACACCTGCAATCCTGCAGGTGTATTGATATGATGTAACTTATGCGGTTATCATAACGGTCTGGGAGGCACCGTCCCAATCGACCACAAATCCACACAAATCGCCCAAACTTCTGAGCTTATAGTAGGTATACCCATCTACATTGTATGCTGCAATCATATGCAGTGTGCCATCAGCAGCAGTCGGCTCAGTCAGAGATTGCACGGTGCGTCTCTCGCTGGACATCGGTTTGTTTTCCGTTCCGTTCGGCGTGTAGGGCGAAAAAGATTTAAGCTCGACTTGTTGCAAATCCTTATTCCACTGTACGTCAAAACTGCTTGGTGTATCCTTGAGTAAAACAGCGACATCTCGTACGCGCACATAGTTGTTGCCGCCAATATTATACGCCGGCAGCACAGTAGTGTGGCCGTTGACCGACACATTGGCAACCGCAGGATAGGCAACAGATGTTTGCCGCAGCAGGGAGGAGACCGACTGCTGCATGGTGATGCGATAGCGTGGCATCTTATGGAGAGAGACAAAGGGATTGGCTTTTCCAGCGTTGGTCAGCGTGCTGACCAATATGCCGTTTTCATTCAAAAGCGTTTGCATCCAACTGTCGTAGGCTCCAAAGGGATAGGAAAAATAAAGCACTTTCTGCTGCCCGGTGTGCTGCGTTATCAACTGGATGCTGGTTTGCAGGTCGCTGCCGACACGCAGGCGATAGGCGGCTTCCGATTCTCCGGCTAGACGCATGACACCGTTGATACCGTTCGGTGCGCTATTGCCGAGGTACTGGGGATTATGCAGATTATAGGTATGCGAACCGATTTCCACGATACCGCTGGAGACCATTTCTTCAATCTCTTCCCAGGTTAGAGAAGTAGACAGCGCATCGGTTGTGGTTGCCAAATGAATGTTGTTAGCAACCACGGCAATGGCCGCTTTCATGCCGGTGCTTTGTAAAATCGGATAGGCATATTCGTAATTGGAGTGATAGCCATCATCAAAAGTAATCATAATGGGCTTTTCCGGTAGGGACTGCTTGCTCTGCGTAATTGCGACCAGTTCGGCCGGAAGCAACGGCGTAAACCCGAATTCTTGAAGGAATTCCATATCCAGCCGGAAACGATCTGCCGTAATGGTCATGCTGTTGGTGCGTCCAGGATCGGTTGTTAGATCATGGTACATTAAAATAGTTAAACTGTTATTGGCCGGTGCGGCACCAGCCGTTCCCAGCGTAGACATGGTCACCATGCAAATGCATGCAATCATTATTGCAGCTCTTTTGATAAACGCCATTCTCATCTTATCCGCCTACCCTTTCCACAGCATTATACCATTTTTTTTCAATGCTGTCCACTTTTCCGCCCCTTGCATGCTGATGCTGGAAGGATTATAATGAGGAGGAAATGAGGTGAATATCATGCCTGATTTTGGAAATATCATTGCTCGGGTCTTTTCCGATCAGGATATTATGCCTGCGGATGTGCCGCAGCTTGATTTATATATGGATCAGGTTTTATCGCTGTTTGATCAGCATCTGTTTGCGGATAAGCGGAATCCTTCTGATAAGCTGCTGACTAAAACGATGGTGAATAATTATGTAAAAGAGGGGTTGATGACCCCGGTTCGCGGCAAAAAATATACCCGGCAGCAAATTATGCAGCTGCTTTGTGTATATCATTTGAAGCAAAATCTGCGCCTGAGCGATGTAAAGGCACTGACCGGACTCGATGACGTCGATTTTGGGGCCTGTTATGCGCATCTGCTGGAGGACAAAATGAAGATACGCGAAAGCGTTCCGCCGATGCTGGATGCGTTCCTGCCTTATGATTCAGACGATCCCAACGGAAGGCTGATGCTGTGTCTTGCGCTCAGTGAAATTGCTTCTTATTTGCGTCGTTTATGCGAAAGTGTAATTGATGCAATTGACGAACAGACCGGAGGAAAATGAAAATGTCCATTGAAAAAGCAAAAAATTGGCTGCGGCAATTTGGGGTAGAGGGCCGTGTACGGGAATTTGATACCTCTTCAGCTACGGTTGAACTGGCAGCACAGGCGGTCGGTTGTGCGCCGGCGCGAATTGCAAAAACCCTGTCCTTTCGCACTGGAGACGGCGTCATTCTGATTGTTGCTGCGGGCGACGCCAAAATTGACAATCCGAAATATAAAGCTCGTTTTGGTTGTAAGGCGAAAATGCTTGCCTTTGAAGAAGTCGAGCCGGAAATCGGTCATGCAGTCGGTGGGGTGTGCCCCTTTGGTATCAATGAAGGCGTAACGGTTTTTTTGGATGAATCGCTTCACCGTTTTGAGACCGTGTTTCCTGCCTGCGGTTCTGACAATTCCGCAATTGAATTGACTATTCCGGAACTGGAGAAATTTTCCGGATACAAAGCATGGGTGGATGTGTGCAAGGGATGGCGGGAGTAACCGTTTCGCTGGCGCAGTTCGGTGCCTGTGAGGACAAGCAAAACAATTTGCGCAGGATACAAGACTTCGTACAGGAAGCAAAAGAATTTGGAGCATCCATGCTGTTTCTGCCAGAATACAGCATGTTTTATGCAAAAATGAACAGGCGGTCACTAAATATTCGGGCGGCGGAGTCTCTGGATGGTCCGTTCGTTTCTGCGCTGTCACAGATGGCCCGGCAGTACGGCCTGTGGATCACCGCAGGCATGTATGAGCGGTCGGACGGCCTGCCGTACAATGCCGTTGTGGTCATGGATAAAGACGGTACCCTGCGTGGCGTACATCGTAAGCAGCGGCTGTATGATGCCTTCGGCTATCGGGAGTCGGACGAATGCCGGGCAGGGGAAAGTCCATTCTGTCCAGTGGATACGCCGGTTGGTAGGCTGGGGCTGATTACCTGCTATGAGCTGCGTTTTCCGGCGTTGGCCGCTGCGCAGAAGCAGGGCGGAGCAGAGGTGCTGCTGGTTCCTGCGGGTTGGGCGGCCGGTGCAAATAAGGTGCTGCATTGGCGCACGCTGCTTTGCGCGCGCGCGATTGAAAACAGCATGGCTGTGTTCGGTGTGGACCAGTATGCGCATGATTGCTTTATCGGCTACAGCGCAGCGTTCGCATCGGACGGCAGTACGCTCGGCGCGCTGGAAGACGGAGACGGCCTGCTGACCATCACAATTTAAAGGAGAACGATTATGCAATTTGATCCTACGTTATATGTTATTACGGACAGCACTTACCATACGACAGAGACTTTGCTGCACGCGGTTGATCAAGCCTGTGCGGGCGGCGCAACGCTCATCCAGCTGCGCGAAAAGGACACAGGCGGACGGGACTATCTGTCGCTTGCGCAGCAGGTAAAGGCAGTCACTGACCGCTGGAATGTGCCGCTTATCATTGATGACCGCGTGGATGTGGCCATTGCCTGCGATGCAGCAGGGGTGCATGTCGGTGCAAGCGACCTGCCGGTGGCCGTGTGCCGCAAGCTGCTGGGGCCGGATAAAATCGTCGGTGCGACCGCAAAAACCGTGGAGGCCGCACAGACGGCCTATGCGGACGGTGCGGATTACCTTGGTACAGGTGCGATTTATCCGACTACCACGCATGTCACGACCAAGCTCACGCCAGTCTCTACGCTGAATGAAATTTGCCGAGCTGTACCTATTCCAGTGGTTGCGATTGGTGGTTTGAATGCGGACAATATGGATGTGCTGGCAAACAGCCCGATTGCAGGCATTGCAGTGGTTTCCGCAGTGATGAAAGCCGAGGACCCGCGCGCGGCGACGGCACACATCAAAGAAAAGTTTTTGGCGATGCAGAATCATTGATTAGATGGTATAGTAAAAGGCTTCGGAACGAATGTTCCGAAGCCTTTTTTGCGTATGGAGGAAATGGAATTCAATCTTCAAACAGCGGCGTAGAGAAATAGCGCTCAGCTGTATCGGGAAGGACGGTGACCACGGTTTTGCCGGGACCAAGTTTTTTTGCAAGCTGGATAGCGGCAGCAACATTGGTACCGCTCGAAATGCCACACATAAGCCCTTCCATGCGCGCAAGATCTTTGGCGGTTTGAATCGCTTCGTCATCAGTTACGATGTAAAGGTGGTCGTAAATCTTGGTGTTCAGGTTTTTGGGGATGATACCGTCACCAATACCCATCTGCAGATGGGTGCCGATCGAACCACCCGACAGGATGGCCGCGTTTTCCGGTTCAACCGCCCAGATTTCCAACTGGGGATTTTGTGCCTTGAGCACTTCACCGATGCCGCTGATCGTGCCGCCGGTGCCAAAACCGGAGCAGAAGCCGTCGATTGGGCCGCCGACCTGCTCGAGAATTTCGGTGGCGGTGTGGTGGCGATGAACAGAGGGATTCGCCGGGTTGTCGAACTGTCCCGGAACAAAGACCTTAGGGTCATTTTTAGCCATTTCGTCTGCAATTCGCTGGCATTCTGCAATACAATCGCCAATATTGCCGGCATCGTGTACCAGAATTACTTCAGCACCATAATGCTTCACCAGTTTGCGACGCTCCTCGGAAACGGAATCCGGCATAATGATTTTAACCTTGTAGCCCTTGACCGCACCGCAAAGCGCAAGGCCAATACCCTGATTGCCGCTGGTGGGTTCCACAATAATGGTGTCCGGTCCGATTAGGCCGCGCTGCTCAGCGTCCTCCACCATATTGAGCGCCGTACGCGTTTTGATAGAGCCGCCGACGTTTAAGCCCTCAAATTTGACGAGCACCTCGGCGCAGCCTGCGGGAACCATGCGGTTCAGACGTACCATCGGCGTATGGCCGACTGCTTCCAGGATGTTGCTGCATATCATCGAAAAATCTTCCTCTCAAACGTGTCTGACATACATTATAGCACAACTTTTTGCATAAGGATAGAACAGATTGACCAAATTGTGTCAATCTAACCTTCTTTTTTTGGAGTTTATGCAGGGAGGAGGTGAAATGTGATGGAAATTCGTTTTCAGCAGGCCAATGCGGGTAATTATCTATCCGCTGCACGCGGGAAGGAGCAAATCAGCTATCTGGTAATCCATTTCACAGCAAATGACGGTGATACTGCCAAAAACAATGTGGATTACTTCACAAATTCCAATATTTCGACCTCAGCACATTATTTTGTGGATGAAAAAGAAGTATGGCAGTCTGTGCGTGAAGCGGATATTGCGTGGCATTGCGGCACCAAAGGTACTTACTTTCATCCGTATTGCCGTAATGCCAACAGCATCGGTATCGAGTTGTGCAGCTGCATCAAGAACGGCAAATACTATTTTCAGCCGGGAACGGTGGAAAACGCGGTACAGCTGGTGCGTATGTTGATGCAGAAGTATGATATTGCACCGGACCATGTGGTGCGGCACTATGATGTGACGCATAAAAACTGTCCGGCGCCGTTTGTAGAAAATGCAGCGGCATGGCAGGACTTCAAGCGCAGATTGACAGAGGAGGTGGATGATATGACAGCAGATGAGGTAAAGAATCTGATTGCACAAAGCAAAACGGTATACAACACCGTAGCGTCTGTACCCGAGTGGGGCCGTGCGACGGTGGAAAAGCTGGAGCAAAAAGGGTGGCTCAAAGGTGAAGGCGGCAGCGCGGGACTCAACCTTCCGGAAGAAATGCTGCGTGTGCTTGTGATAAATGACCGGGCAGGCATTTATGGAGATTAAGTGACAAAAAACGGCGAAAGCACTTTGCTTTCGCCGTTTTTCTCTTCTGTTTGTAAAAGTTAGCTTAATCCAGATAAATGACTTTTTCAATGCCCTTGATGCCGAGACCCGGCTCGTCGGATACAGTAATGTCCTTTTCGTGGAATACTGCACCGCCGAGAATGGGGTCCTCAGTGCAAAGCACTGGTCCGTCCAAATCAATCTTGGTGATGATTTGCTTAGCGCAGGCAAGGTGAATGGCTGCGTTAACGCTGATTTTTGCTTCAAGCATGCAGCCGAGCATGCATTCAACACCGTATACCTCGGCGGCCGAGGCGATTTTCAGTGCATTGTACAAGCCGCCTGCCTTCATGAGTTTGATGTTGACCAGATCGGCTGCACGCATCTGCATGATGGTCAGCGCGTCCGCCGCATTCTGCACGCTTTCATCCGCCATGACCGGAATCGTCACATTATCGGTGACATATTTTAGGCCGGTCAAATCGTGCTGCGCAACCGGCTGCTCGACAAACTCAATGTCCAGCCCCGCATCCTCCATCTGGCTGAGAATGCGCACCGCTTCCTTGGGCTTCCAGCCCTGATTGGCGTCAATGCGGATTTTCACATCGTGACCGACTTCAGCGCGGATGGCCTGCAGGCGGCGCAAGTCGAGCGGCGCGTCCTTACCCACTTTGCACTTGAGACAGTCGTAGCCGCGGTCAATGGCATTGCGCGCGTCGCGCGCCATCTCTTCCGGATCGTTGACGCTGATGGTGATGTCGGTCACAATCTTGCTTCGACTGCCACCGAGCATTTTGTACACCGGAATACGGTAAAGCTGACCGTACAGGTCCCAAAGCGCCATATCGACCGCCGCTTTGGCGCTGGTATTCTTGAGGATACAGCCCTGCAAGGAGAGCATCAGGTT
Organism: Agathobaculum sp. LCP25S3_E8; assembly: GCF_052117165.1. Taxonomy (NCBI): domain Bacteria; kingdom Bacillati; phylum Bacillota; class Clostridia; order Eubacteriales; family Butyricicoccaceae; genus Agathobaculum; species Agathobaculum sp. LCP25S3_E8. The sequence continues at coordinate 57,755 of NZ_JBQKJR010000007.1, read as the reverse complement.
TTCAAAGTCATCCACCTCGCGGCCAAGGAGGGTCGGAGCAATGTGGTCTTGAATGGCGCCAATGATTGCGCCTGCGGTGTCTCCCGTGACCGCGCCGGTCGGGGGCGCTTCGCTGTAGCCGATTGCGCCGGTGTCGGTGTGAATTTCTACAATTACGTCCTCGACAGAAGAAACCGAGCGCACCGCGGTCTTAAACGGTACACGCAGCGGCACGGAAATGCGGCCCAGACGGATTTGAGTAATTTTCATCAGTTGTCAGCTCCTTGTTGCAAGATGCGTTACGATTATTTTGCCAGTTCGTAAATTGCCGCCGCCAGAATTTCCGCGTTCTGCAGCAGCCGCTCCACTTCCATATATTCATCCGGCTTGTGTTCGCGGATTTCGTCGCCTGGAAAGACCGGGCCGAATGCGACCAGATTCGGGATGGATTTGGCATAGGTGCCGCCGCCAATAGATTTGAGCACCGCTTTTTCGCCGGTCTGCTCCTCGTACACTTTGGACAGCTTGCGGATGAGTTCGCTCTCAGGCGGCATATAGATGGCAGCCTTGTGCTTCATCTGGGTTTCTTGGAAGCCGCCGAGCGAGAACGCGCGCTCCAGGCGCGGATGGGCTTCGTCATAGGCCTTGGTGACGGGGTATCGCACAGACAGGGTGAGGGAAAGCGTGTCCTCTGCAAATGCCGCAACGCCAAGATTGACCGTCAGGTCGCCCGAAAGGTCATCGCGCATGGCAAGGCCCAGCGATTCGCCGCGCGTCTCCAATCCGATTCGGTCAGCAAGGAACGCCATGCAGTCGGCAAGCTCGCCCTCCAGAGGAAGCTGGGTCAGCGCGAGTGCCAGTCGGCCAATTGCGTTTTCGCCCTGTTCTGGAGTGGAGCCGTGCGCGGATACGCCTTCCGCCTCCACGCGGATGCCGCCGTCAATTGGCGTGGCCGTGACCTTGTCCAGCGTGATGCGATCCGCAGCCTCTGCGGGGCATGCAAGTTCCGCCACGGCATACGCGGGGGAGACATTGGAGGCAGTGCCGCCTTCAAAACGGGTCAGGCGGTACGCACCGGTTTGGTTCAGTTTGCGGGCATATACGCAGTTCATAATGCCTTTTTCACCGTTAATGATGGGGTATTCACCGTCCGGCGTGAAGCCCATGACCGGCACTTCGCCGCCGTGTTCGAGATACCATACCATATCCTGACAGCCGGTTTCCTCATTCGTGCCGAACAGGATGCGGATGCGGCGGGACGGAGCAAAACCTGCGTCCTTGAGTGCGGCCAGTGCGTACAGCGCCGCAACCGTCGGTCCTTTGTCATCCATCGTGCCGCGGCCATAGATGCGGCCGTCCTTGACATCGCCCGAAAACGGCTCAGCGGCCTGCCAGCCGTCGCCTGCGGGCACAACATCCAGATGGCCGAGTACGGCAACCATTTCGTCGCCCTCGCCGTATTCGCACCAGCCCACCCGGTTATCCATGTTGACCGTGCGGAAGCCCAGCTTTTCGCACAGCGCAAGCGTTTCATGCAGACAGCGCGCGACCTCACTTCCATAAGGCGCGTCCGGTGTGGGTTCGCCCTCCACACTTGGGATCTGAATCAGTGATGCTAAATCTTTGAGTAAATCATCCGCGTGTGCGCGGATATAGGTTTTTAATTCCATCGTAGTCCCTCCTTAACGGGTTCTGAACATTCCCATATCATATTGTACAGGATGAACGACCGATTTGCAAACCATTCTGTGCAAATTGCTTGCAAGACCTTGCAAAAAAATTGGTATTCCTGTATACTAAAAAGCAGCCCGATGTTGCGGCATACGGGAACCGGGACAGAGGGAAAGAGAATGAAAAAGTGAGGGATGAAAACACATGATTACCAATGGCTTTACCTATATTGCGGTGCTGGTATTTCTGGCCGGTATTCTGGTAGGTGCGGAAAAGCTGACCAAATGGAAGTTTTTCAAGTTCGTGCCGCCGGTGGTGCTGCTGTACCTGCTGACCATGCTGCTTTGCACCGTGGGAGCATGGGATATGGAGGCGACCAAGGGCGCATACAGTGCTTTGAAAAATAATATTCTGTACGCGATGCTCTGCCTGATGCTGCTGCGCTGCGATATTCGCAAGGTGCTTAAGCTCGGCCCGCGTATGCTGGGCGGCTTCTTTGCGGCCAGCATTTCGATTGCTATCGGCTTTATCGCAACCTATGCGATCATGAATGGTGTGCTCGGTTCCGATGCATGGAAGGCGCTTGGCGCTCTGTGCGGCAGCTGGATGGGTGGATCGGGCAATATGGTCGCGGTGCAGGAAGCGCTCCATATTTCGGAAGCGGATATGGGCTATGCGCTTGTGATCGATTCGATCGACTATTCGATTTGGGTTATGTTCCTGCTCTGGGCGATTTCGTTTGCACCGCAGTTTAACAAATGGACCAAGGCATCCACGACTACGCTGGATGAGGTTTGCGCTCGTCTGGAGAAGGAGATGCAGGAGGAAGACAAGCACATGACTTTCCCCGGTCTGCTGTTCCTGGTCGGTGGTGCGCTGCTGGTTTCCGCCCTGTCGCAGAATGCGGGCAATGCGATTTTTGAATGGACGAAGACGCTGATCGGCGGCAATACGCCGTGGGTCGATTCCGCGACGTGGACGGTGCTGGTTGTTACGATTATTGCGCTGGTCGCAGCGGTCACGCCGATCGGCAAGATCGCCGGTGCGGCAGAGTTGTCTAACGTCATGCTTTATATCGTCATCGCGTTGCTTGCTTCCCGTGCAAGCCTTCTGGAGATGACCGATGCTCCGGCGTGGATCGTTTCCGGCTTTATGATTCTGGCAATCCACGGCATTATTCTGGTCATCATTGCAAAGCTCTTCAAGCTCGATATGTTCACTTGTGGCGTGGCATCGCTGGCGAACATCGGAGGTACGGCGTCTGCGCCGGTGCTTGCGGCATCCTATTCGGGCGCACTGGTTCCGGTTGGTGTGCTGATGGCGCTGATGGGCTATATCATCGGTACCGGCGGCGGTATCCTCACAGCGAATATCATGCGATTGTTTGCGTGAGTATGTTTGGATAAAAAAGGCTGTCTCTCACAGAGAGGCAGCCTTTTTTCGTACATAGGAAAATTTGTGGTTATGTTGTTGCAACAACATACAGCGGATGAGGATTTCGTTATACTGAGGACAATTGAAATACATGGGAGGATACCGCGATGATGCGTAAAATTATTGAGATTGATGAAGCAAAGTGCAACGGCTGCGGCCTGTGTGCAAATGCATGCCACGAGGGCGCAATCGGCATGGTAGACGGCAAGGCCAAGCTGCTGCGTGACGACTACTGTGATGGACTGGGTAACTGCTTGCCGGTGTGCCCGACCGGAGCGATCACCTTTGTCGAGCGGGAGGCAGCGGCTTACGACGAAGCGGCGGTGCAGGCCAACATGCGCGCCAAGCAGCAGGCACAGCAGCCGCTGGCTTGTGGTTGTCCGGGCAGTCAGGCGCGCGCAATTGAGCGCACGGCAGCCGCACCGGTCGCTTCGGCTGCGCCGGCAGCATCTGAGCTGCGTCAGTGGCCGGTACAGATCAAGCTGGTTCCGGTGAATGCGCCGTATTTTGATGGGGCGCACCTGCTTGTTGCGGCGGATTGCACAGCTTACGCTTATGCAGGCTTTCATCAGGATTTTATCCGGAATAAGATAACGCTTATCGGCTGTCCCAAGCTGGACGAGGGCGATTACAGCGAAAAGCTAACCGAAATCATCCGGAACAACAACATTAAAAGCGTCACGGTGGTGCGCATGGAGGTGCCGTGCTGCGGCGGTATCGAGCATGCGGTGCGCACGGCGTTGCAGGCGAGCGGTAAGTTCCTGCCGTGGCAGGTGGTTGTCATCTCGACCGACGGAAAGATTCTCGAACAGTAAGCAGGTAGGCAAACCCCTCCGTTTGTGGTACAATGGGTAACACAAACGGAGGGGTTATGTATGAATACACTGGATGTGGTGCATGATTTTCTGCGGCGGCAGGTCAAGCCCGGTGCGTTCTGCATCGACGCGACCGCAGGCAAGGGACGCGATACGGCGTTGCTTTGCCGTCTTGCCGGAACGGAGGGGTGTGTGCTTGCGTTCGATGTGCAGCAGGAGGCGGTCGCACAGACGCGCGCGCTGCTGGACACGGAGGGACTGACTGCTGAGGTTGTGTTGGACAGCCACGCGAACATGGCGCGCTATGCCGCGCCGGGAAGCGTGGACTGCATCGTGTTCAACTTCGGCCGGCTGCCGGGCGGCGATCCGAAAATCTTCACTACCGCAGCGTCCTCTATCCCGGCAATAGACGCGGGGCTGTCGTTGCTGCGCTCAGGCGGTGTCATGGCGCTTGCGCTCTATTACGGAAAAGAAAACGGATATGAGGAGAAAAATGCGGTTTTACAGCACTTGAAGACGCTAGATGACCGAGTATTTACTGTTCTGGCCTGTGACTGGCTCAACCGGAAGCATGATCCGCCGCTGCCGATTTTTATCTGGAAAGACTAGTCCGGATATGCTATAATCGGCAGGTAAGGAGGGATGCATCATGCCTTGGTGTCCCAAGTGTAAAGCAGAATACCGGGAAGGATTCGCAGAGTGCAGCACTTGTCAAGTGCCGCTGGTGGATAGCTTGCCTGAAGAAAATGAAGTGTCGGAGCGTGAGAAGTTTGTTTTGCCGGACGGCATGGAAAAGCCAATCGTGGTGTACACCGCAAAAAACCGTTTGGAGGCCACGACGATCTGTGATATGTTGCATGAAAACGATGTGGTGGCGTACGACCGTCCGGCATCCTTCGGTCAAATTGTAGATTATACCGGCGCAGATTCCCGCTTTGGTTTGTCAATTATCGTGGATGTGAGCCAAACCGCCCGGGCGCGGGAACTGATCGACGAGATGCACCGTAATCTTTCGGAAACGCCAATTGATGAGAACGAGCTGGCGCGTCTGGCCGAGGAACAGGCAATGGAAACGCCCGAGCAGCCGATGGAGGACAATGCTTCGTTTAAGCTGCTGCCGGTGGTGGCGGGCATCATCGTGGTGGCGTTGGTGCTGCTGTATTTTGTGAGCAACTGAAGGAGGCGAATCTATGCCGTGGTGCCCAAAGTGCGGGGCAGAGTTTCGTAAGGGGTTTACTGCCTGCAATACCTGTCATGTCAAGCTAATCGATCATAAGCCGGACGGCACGGAGACGATAGAAGAGATTTCGCCGCCGCCTCAAGGCTGGGAACGTGAAAGCCCGAAAAAGCAGCGTATATTACGCATTCTGCGTGCGCTGACCGTTGTCCTGCTGGCGCTTGCGGCGGCTTTGCTGCTGCAAAATCTGTGAATGCAGAAAAAAGCGTGTACTCATTAGAGTACACGCTTTTTGTTTGGTGGAATTAAAGGATGCCATCGAACAGGCCGGTGAAGTCCAGCGTAGCGAAGTAATCCTTGGGAGTTTCCGCGCGGCGGATCAGTTCCACCGAGCCGTCTTCGTGCAGCAGAAGTTCTGCCGAGCGCAGCTTGCCGTTGTAGTTATAGCCCATCGAGAAGCCGTGCGCACCTGTATCGTGGATGTAGATATAATCACCGATATCAATGCGGGGCAGATTGCGGTCGATGGCAAACTTATCGTTGTTTTCGCACAGGCCGCCGGTCACATCATAGGTGCGGTCGTGCAGGGCGTTTTCCTTGCCCAGTACGGTGATGTGGTGGTATGCGCCGTACATCGCAGGACGCATCAGGTTGGCCGCGCATGCATCCAGACCGGCATATTCCTTATAAGTGTGCTTGTGGTGGATGCACTTGGCAACCAGCGCGCCGTACGGCCCAAGAATGAAGCGTCCCATCTCGGTGTAAATGGAAACGTCGTCCATGCCTGCCGGGCACAGGACTTCCTCATACGCGCGACGTACACCTTCGCCGATGGCCATGATGTCGTTCGGCTCCTGCCACGGCTTGTAGGGGATGCCAACACCGCCGGACAAGTTGATAAACGCGATGTGTACGCCGGTTTCCTTGCGAACCTCAACCGCCAGCTTGAACAGGATGCGGGCAAGGGCGGGATAATACTCATTGGCTACCGTGTTGGAAGCGAGGAACGCATGAATGCCGAAGTGCTTAACGCCCTTGGCTTTCATGTACTTAAATGCCTCGATGAGCTGCTCGCGGGTCATGCCGTACTTGGCTTCCTGCGGGGTGTCCATGATTTCGTTCTCCAGCACGAAGTCGCCGCCGGGATTAAAGCGGCAGGACATGGTTTCCTTCCACTCACCGACCTTATCGTAATAGTCGAGGTGGGTGATGTCATCAAAATTGACGATGGCATCCAAGTCGCTGGCCAGCTTGAAATCCTCGTTCGGGGTGACGTTGGAGGAGAACATAATGTCGTGGCCGGTGATGCCGCAAGCCTTGCTCAGCAGCAGCTCAGTGTAGCTTGAGCAGTCGCAGCCGAAGCCTTCCTCGTGCAGCAGCTGTACCAGACGGGGATTGGGCGTGGCCTTGACGGCAAAGTACTCCTTAAAGCCCGGATTCCATGCAAATGCCTCCTTGACCTTGCGCGCATTTTCGCGGATGGCCTTCTCGTCATAGATGTGGAACGGGGTGGGGTAAGTCTTTGCAATCTCCTGTACCTGTTCGAGTGTCAAAAAGGGTTTCTTTTCCATTGGTTTTGTTCGCCTTTCCTTTTAGGGTTTATTCATCGGATTGTTTGCCGAGGATGCGCTCAAAACGGCGGCGCATATCGTCCTCGAGACGTTGGGTTTCAATTTGGTCGATTTCTGCAATACGGCCATCACGTATGATGACGACCATGCCTTCGCCCAGCATAGCGGGAGCATCGGCGCGAGAAAAATTGACCATCTTTCCACCGATTTCAACAACCACATCATCGCCTTCAAAGCGATCGACAATACCGGTCTGTTTCATGCAGCATTCTCCTTGCTTGATGACGGTGGGTGAAGCGGGAGGATTACGGTGCCGCATTCCGCTGTAATGCGGACATCGTTTACTCCCGCAAGGGACAGATTTTGCAGCGTTTGCGGGTCGGGGTGGCCGTAGTCGTTGTCTACGCCGCAGGAGATGACGGCAACGGATGGTTGAACGGTTTGCAGAAAGGGCAGAGAGGACGAGGTCGCTCCGCCGTGGTGTCCTACCTTGAGTACATCACAGCGTAAGGATGGATAGTGCGTCAAAAGCGACTGTTCGGCGGCAGCTTCCGCATCGCCCATCAACAGCACTTTCTGCTCATCGGCCTGAAACAGCGTGATGAGCGAGCGGTCGTTTAGGTTACTGCTCGGTACATCGTCCGCAGGGCCGAGGAAGGTGAGCGAAGCGCCGGAGTCAAACGCCAGCGTATCGCCCGGTGCGGGAATGGTAGGCTGAACATCCTGTGTTTGCAGTGCGTCCAGCAGTTCTGAAAAAGAAGAAGTGTTCTGCGTTTCCGGCCCCATGTAGAAATGATCGACCGGAAACGTCTGGAGAACCTGTGCCATGCCGCCGATATGGTCGGCATGCGGATGGGTAACAACCGCGGCATATAGTCGGGTTACACCCAAATCCTCCAGATAGCGAACCACCGCCGCGCCGCTTTCCGCAGTGCCTGCGTCTATCAGCACGGCCTGCCCGCCGGAAAGCAAGAGCACAGAATCGCCCTGACCGACGTCAATAAAATGTACGGCAGTTTCATCTGTCAGCTTCTGATGCGGGAGTAAGTGATCGGCGGTTTGGAGGATGCCGCTCAGCACGAATGCAACGGCAGCCGCGCACCAGAGGAACAGCCGAAGTTTTCGTTTCATTATTCCTCACAGGTGCGGTAGGAATCGAACTGGTCGGTGACTTCCTTGGACGGTGCGGGGGTCAGCAAGCTGACCACGAAAATGGCGATCATGCCACAGACAAAGCCGGGAACAATCTCATACAGTTCGAAGATGCCGCCGGACAGCTGCGCCCATACCAGATCAACCACGCCGCCGACGATGATGCCGGCATATGCACCGTACTTATTGGTGCGGCGCCAGAACAGCGAGCAGAGTACGAGCGGACCGAAGGCGGAGCCAAAGCCGGCCCATGCGTATTCTACCAGACCGAGCACGGTGCTGTTCTGATTGGTGGCGATGAAAACCGCGATCAGCGCGACCGCGATAACGCAGATGCGGGAAACCCACATCAGCTCGGACGGAGAAGCGTTCGGACGGATCTTGTTATGATAAAAGTCCTCGGTGATGGCCGAAGCGGTAACCAGCAGCTGGCTGTCCGCCGTGGACATGATGGCTGCCAGAATTGCAGACAGAAAAATGCCTGCGATAAACACCGGGAAGATGCGGCTGACCATGTTGATGTAAATGGTTTCCTCGTTGCCGGCGGTGACCAGCAGGCCGTCGCCCAGGAACATGCGGCCGGAAACACCGATGAGCACGGCGGCCGTCAGCGAAATGAGCACCCAGATAGAGGCGATGCGGCGGGATTTTTTAATCGCGCCGGGCGAAGAGATGCCCATGAAGCGCACCAGAATATGCGGCTGGCCGAAGTAGCCCAGACCCCAGGCGAGCAGAGAAGCAATGCCGAGCGCCGTGTAAGGGGTGTTGGTTTCGCCGTCGACGAACATGTTCAGGAAGTTGGGATTAAAGGCTTCCACCTGTGCCAAAAAGTCGGACGGGCCGCCGAGCGAGCCAATCGCAATTGAGGGTACGGCGATAACGCAGAAGAACATCAGCAGGCCCTGGAAAAAGTCGGTCCAGCACACGGCAAAGAAGCCGCCTGCGAAGGTATAGGAAATGACGACAACTGCACCCACCAGCAGCGACACCATATACGGGATGCCGAACACGGAGGAGAACAGCTTGGCGCAGGACACAAAGCCGGAAGCGGTATAAAACAGGAAAAATACCAGAATAAATACGGCTGCAATGACCGAGATCATGCCGCTTTCATCATGGAAGCGGTTTTTAAAAAATTGCGGAAGCGTGATGGCATCGTTTGCAACCTTGGTATACTGGCGCAGAGGCTTAGCAACCAGCAGCCAGTTCAGATAAGTACCCACGGCAAGGCCGATGGCGATCCAGCCGGCGGAAATGCCGGACAGATAAGCGGCGCCGGGCAGGCCCATCAGCAGCCAGCCGGACATATCTGACGCCTGAGCGCTCATCGAGGTGACCCAGGAGCCGAGCTTGCGGCCGCCAAGGAAATAATCGGTCGTCGTTCGGCTTTTGCCCATGAAGTACATGCCGATACAGATCATGAAGATCAGGTATACGCCAAAAGCGGCGATCGTAATGATGCTGTCAAAGTTCATGTGTATTTACCCTCCCAAAATTCATGTTTATTATACATGGAAACTGCTTTTTTTGCAAGAACACGGGGAGAGAATTGCGCGGTTGGATAAAAATATACGCTTTGCACAATTTTATGCATATTTCTCTTGCACCAGTTATTAGAAACGTCTGCCTGCAGGCTGCAAGGTAAAAGGAAAGAGGCTGCGTGTACGCAGCCTCTTTGCAGCAAAGTTCCGTTATAATTGCATGGCCCGTGCCAGCTTGCTTTCCGGTTCCGGCACAAGCGAAAGATGCTCGGCAAGTTCGGCGGCAAGCGCATGGAACGCATCCTCGCTGCCGGCGACATATTCCAGCTCAATTTCGCACAGTGGCGCGGTTTTGTCTCCGTGCCGCAGCGTGCCTTGGTCGAGCGCCAGCTCACATACGGTGTTGCCCTGCTGCAGCAGAATGGCGCAGCGCCGGAAATTCACCGTGCAGATGACCTCCAGCGGGGCGGCGAGCGCCTGCGCGCAAAGCGTCAGCGGCGCGCCCTTTTTGGGCAGGATGGAAAGTCCCTCGGCAACCGTCTGCGCCATGCACTCGTATTCCTCATGCGCGCGCATACCATCCGGTGAGTTTTCGTTGCGCAGTTTCAAGCAGCAGACACTGCGGTCGTTTTCTTTTCGCATGCGCAGCGCGGCTTGCTGCCCGCGCAGCAAACCGTCCGCCGTGTCGAAATACTGCGACTGCATATGCAGCGTTCGGCTTTGCGTGCCGATGCGGGAGGAGGCCCATAAAAGCGCCTGCCCCAATAGACCTTCACTCGCGCGCCACTTATATTCCTTCTCCATGGTTTTGTTCATCAGCGCACCTGTCCGTTTCCGTAAATGATATATTTGGTGGTGGTCAGCGCGGTCAGGCCCATCGGACCGCGCGCATGCAGTTTTTGGGTAGAAATACCGATTTCCGCACCAAAACCGAATTCAAAGCCGTCGGTGAAGCGAGTGGAGGCGTTGACGTAGACCGCTGCCGCGTCCACTTCATCGAGGAAACGCTGCGAAGCGGCATAATCGCGGGTGACAATGCATTCGGAGTGGCCGGTGTTGAAGCGGTTGATGTGGTCGATGGCCTCGCCCAGCGAGTCCACTACCTTACAGGAAATTTCATATCCGAGATATTCGCGGCCGTAGTCCTCGTCGGTTGCGGGCAGCACCGCGTTTCCGAGGATTTCCATGGTGCGCGGGCAACCGTGTAATACGACGCCGTCGGGCGCGAGGCCCTCGGCCGCCATGGGTAGGAACTGCGCGGCCACATCCTTGTGCACCAGAAGGCTTTCGGCGGCGTTGCACACGCTCGGCCGCTGGCACTTGGCGTTGACCAGAATGCGCTGCGCCATGTCGAGGTCGGCGGAGGCATCGACATACACGTGGCAGTTGCCCGTGCCGGTTTCAATGACCGGAACGGTCGCGTTCTGCACGACCGCGCGAATCAGCCCCGCGCCGCCGCGCGGGATGAGCACATCCAGATAACCGTTCAGTTTCATCATCTGGTTTGCACTCTCGCGCGAGGTGTCCTCAACCAGATTGATTGCGTCTGCAGGTAGCCCCTCGGCTTCGAGCGCCGCACGCATGAGCTGAGTCAGGCGCATCGAGGAATGAAACGCTTCTTTGCCGCCGCGCAGGATACAGGCCGAACCTGCCTTGAAGCACAGTGCGGCGGCATCAACGGTGACGTTGGGACGCGCCTCGTAAATGATGCCGATGACACCCATCGGCACACGCTTCTGTCCGATCAGCAGGCCGTTGGGACGCTTGTGCATGCCCAGCACCTCACCGACCGGGTCGGGCAGCGCGGCAACCTGACGGCAGCCTTCCGCGATGCCTGCGATGCGCTTTTCGTCCAGCATCAAACGGTCGATTAACCCGTCCGCCAGACCGGCGGCACGGCCGTTGTCGATGTCGATGCGGTTGGCGGCGATGATTTCGTCTGCGTGTGCGCACAGCGCGTCCGCAATGGCGAGCAGGCCGCGATTTTTATCGTTTGTGCCGAGTTTTGCCACCGCGTGCTTGACGCGTCGTGCATCCTCAGCGATTTCCAGCAGTTGCCGCATGGTGTTTCACTCCGTTTATCTAAAATATCGGTATCGGGAACCGGTAAGCCTCAACCCAGCCAGCCGTTGCAGTATGCCTGCACACCAAGAAACGCGCCGATGGCTGCGCCAATGAGCGCCGCGATAACCTGCGCTTTGGAAAAAACGCGCAGATTTCCACCGCAGAGTACATCAGTCAGCCGGTGAAAGTGAAATTTTGTCATACGCGTTCCTCCTCCCGTGCAAACAGCGTGCCAACCGGTCTGCCGTCCACAATGTCATACAGGATATCGTCCTTGTCGCCGTTGGCCACCAGCATGGGAATGCCGGCATCCATGCACAATTCGGCGGCGGTGATTTTGGTGGCCATGCCGCCCGTGCCGTGTGCCGAGCCTGCGCCGCCCGCCATGCGGCGGATTTTTGCATCGATTTTGGCCACGTGTCCGATGAGTTTGGCCTGTGGGTTTTTGCGCGGGTCAGAATCATACAGCCCGTCGATGTCCGAGAAGATGACCAAAAGGTCTGCGTCGCACATGCGCGCAACCACAGCGGACAGGGTGTCGTTGTCACCGAAGTTTTCGATGTGCTTGAGCTCCGCGGTGGCGACTGTGTCATTTTCGTTGACAATCGGTACAACGCCCGTGCGCATGAGCGCGGTGAAGGTGTTGTGAATGTTTTCGCGCTGGTCGTCGTCGATGATGTTTTCGCGCGTGAGCAGAATCTGCGCGACGTTGATGCCGTATTCGAGGAACATTTTGTCGTAAATATGCATCAGCTCGCACTGGCCGACCGCGGCGGCGGCCTGCTTCATCGCAAGCTCGCGGGGCCGCCCGCCAAGCCCCAGCTTGGCAGCGCCCACGCCCACCGCGCCTGAGGAGACGAGCACCATGTCGAACCCGCGGTTTTGCAGGTCGCTGATGGTGCGTACCAGCCGTTCAATGCGGCGGATATTGAGCTTTCCGTTTTCGTATGTCAGCGTCGAGGTACCCACCTTGACCACGATGCGGCGGACCTCGTTGATATGCAGCATAAATCTCACCTGATGTCTGTCCGGCGTCTTATCCGGACGGAATAATTCATTTTTATTTTAGCACAGTGCAGCGTATCACACAAGGCAAACAAAAATCTTTTACAAATTTATGCACCGGTATCGTTGTGTACAAAAAACGGAAAGCAGAGTGCGCATCTTTGCACAGATTTTTTGTTCCAAAAGGGAATGGGTTGTGGTATACTATATTTTATCAAATTATGCCTTTTGAGCGACTATTTTGCGAAAGGAAGGATTTGCATGGCAAACCGTGTAACCATACAGATTGCAGGACAGCAGTACACCATGCTGGCGGATGAATCTGTAGAATATATGAATGAGGTGGCGGATCTGGCGCAGCAGACCATCGCGCAGTGCGGCGGTTCAGCGTCGTTTGCGTCCACGCGGGCGCTGGCGTTGGCAACGGTCAACCTTGCTGACGAGTATATCAAGGCCAAGACGGCTGCCGAGGCTGCCGAAGCCAAGTGCCGCGCGCTCGAAGCGGAAAACACTGCGCTGCGGCAGCAGGTCAATCGCAACAGCACGAGCCATCCGGGGAATCGTCATAAATGAGTAAGATAGAATTGCTTGCGCCTGCCGGTTCGCCGGAGGGGGTGCGCGCGGCTGTGCAGTCGGGTGCGGGCGCGGTGTATATGGGCTTTGGTACGTTCAATGCGCGTCGTAATGCACAGGGCTTTTCGGCCGACGAGATGGCTGACGCTATTGCTTACTGCCGCGCACGAGGGGTTAAAACCAATATCACGCTGAATATCCTTGCAGGCGACCGCGAACTGGACACCGCGCTGCATGACGCAAAGTTTTTGTACGAGGCAGGTGCGGATGCGCTCATTGTGCAGGATTTGGGACTGGCGCGCCTGATTCATGCGCACGCGCCGGATTTTGCGCTGCACGCCTCCACACAGATGACCATTCATACGCTTGACGGCGCAAAACAGGCGCGTGACCTTGGCTTTTCGCGCGTGGTGCTCAGTCGTGAGTGCACGCGGGACGAGGTGCGCCTGATTACCGAGCAGGCAGGCGTCGAAACCGAGGTATTTGTGCACGGCGCGCTGTGCATGTGCTATTCGGGACAGTGCTACCTGTCCGCGGTCATCGGGCAGCGCTCGGGCAACCGCGGCTTGTGCGCGCAGCCCTGCCGCCTGCCGTATAACGGGGGTTATCCGCTCTCGCTCAAGGATTTGGCGCTGGCGGGTCATGTGGCGGAGCTTGCCGACCTTGGCGTGTCCTCGCTCAAGATTGAAGGCCGTATGAAGCGGCCGGAATACACCGCAATCGTTACGAAGATTTACGCTGATTTGCTGCGCGAACATCGGAACCCGACACCGGAGGAGCGCGACACGCTGCGGCGCGTCTTTTCGCGCGACGGATTTACCGACGGTTACTACACCGGGAAAAAGGGCGATGCGATGTTCGGCACCAAGACCGATGTGCCGCTGCATGAGGTGCAGTCGCTGTACGACGAGGCAGCGCATCGTTTTGCCGAGGGAAAAGAAGCACCGCTTGTGCCGGTTTCGCTGTGCTTTACCGCACGCGAGGACACGGGCGCGGTGCTCAGCGCGGACGGGGTTTCGTCTGCCGCAGCCGTCGAGCGGGCGCGTACCCGCCCGACCACACCGGAAATGGTGGAAAAATCTCTGCGTAAGACGGGCGGTACGCCATTTTATATCAAAAACTTACGCATTGAGATGGAGGACGGCTTGGCGTTGCCTGCATCTACCGTCAACGCGATGCGGCGCGATGCGCTCGCACTGCTGCTGGCCAAACGCGCGGCCCCGCCGTCGCGGGACTGGCTGGAAGGCCCGCTGCTTGCGCGTGACGATGACAGCCGCCCGCGCACCGGTTTTTGCGGGTATACCGCGTCTGTCCGGACCAAAGCGCAGGCGGACGCGCTGCGTGACTTGGGACTGGAAACCATCTATGTGCCGCTGGATGTTGCAGCGCAGACCGGTCTGCCTGCCGTACTGCCGCGCATCTTTTCGGATGCGGAGCAGCCCGAAATTGAAATGCTGCTGGGCGAGGCGATGAGCCGTGGCACGAAAACCGTGTTGGCGGGCAATCTCGGCCATATCGCGCTGGCGCGGCGTCTTGGCTTTGCCGTGCATGGCGACTTTGGCTTGAATGCATTCAACAGCAAAACGCTGTATGCACTGGCTGAAATGGGCGTGCAGCGGCAGACGCTGTCGTTTGAGGCGCGGCTGGCGCAGATTCGAGACATGCGCGGACCACTGGAAACCGAAATGATTGTTTACGGCCATCTGCCGCTGATGATTTTTGAAAACTGTGCGATTCGCCGTCAGCACGGCGGTAAGTGCAGCTGCGAAAACGGCGTCACTTATCTGACCGACCGCCGAGGTGAGCGCTTTGCGCTGCTGCCTGAATACGGCTGCCGCAATACGCTGCTGGGCAACTGGGCGCTTTGCCTGCGCGAGGATGTGCGGCCGCTCGGAGTACAGACTGCGCGGCTGCTGTTTACGATTGAAACGCCCGAAGAGTGTGCACGCATTACCTGCGCGTTTCTGGAAGGCAACCCCATGGAGGGGGAATTCACCAACGGACTGTACAAAAGAGGAGTCGAATAATGCAAATCGTTCTGGCGTCCGCATCGCCGCGCAGGCGTGAGCTGCTGGCGCTGATTACCGAGAATTTTACCGTCTGTCCGGCGGATGCAGATGAAACGCTGCGTCCCGGCGCGCCGCTGGAAGAGGAGGTTGTGCGTCTGTCGCAGCTCAAAGCGCAGGCAGCGCAACAGCTGCATCCGGATGCGGTGTGCATCGGGTCGGACACGATGGTCACGATAGACGGCCTGCCGCTGGGCAAGCCTGCGGATGAGGCACAGGCAGCGGATATGCTGCGCCGCTTGCGTGGGCGCACCCATGAGGTGCTGACCGGGCTGGCCGTGCTGCCGCCTGCGGGAGAGGCACGCACGTTGTGCACTCGCACGCGGGTGACCTTCCGCGCGTTCGATGAGGATGAGCTTGCCGCCTATCTTGCCACGGGCGAACCGCTGGATAAGGCGGGCGCCTATGGCATACAGGGGCACGGCGCGCTGCTCATCGAAGGAATCGAGGGCGATTATTACAGCGTGATGGGCCTGCCGGTGGCTGGACTGCATGTGATTCTGCGGGAAATGACGCAGGAAATGTGCTGAAATCGGCGCGTTTTGGAATATTGAAAGGAGTTTAGAGCTTTTGCGAAGACGTAACAGAGTGGGGTCGCGTTTTGTGGTCGGCGTGGTGATTGTGATTGTGCTGTGCATCCTGTCCGCGCTGTACAGCGGCGTGACCGGCAAACCGTCTCCGGTGACCCGTTTGGTCAGCTTTGTGACCACGCCTGTCCAGCGGCTGGCTTCCGGTGTGACCGGTGCGCTGGGGAAGGGCTTTGGATACTTCACCGAATTTGATGACCTGAAAGCAGAAAACGAGGAACTGAAAAAGCAGATTCGCGATATGGAGCAGACTGTGCGCGATGCGGAGCTGGCGATTGAGGAAAACAACCAGCTGCGTGCCGCGGCGGGTCAGCCCGAACGCACGCGCGAGTTGACGACTATTAACGCCGAGGTTATTGCCCGCAATCCGGGCGACTGGGCGATGACGCTGAGCTTGGACAAGGGTTCTTCCCACGGCGTGGAAGTGGGCGATTTGGTTACCACGGTGGACGGTATGGTGGGATACGTCAGCGAGGTGTATTCCAACACTTGTGAGGTTACGACCGTAATCGATGTTGAGATGCAATGCGGCGCCCTGATCACCCGCACCCGCGAAACCGCTATTGCCGAGGGCAATTATGACCTGATGGCGGAAGGAAATCTGCGGCTGAGCTACCTGACCGAGGATTCGAGCGTTGTCATTGGCGATACGGTGGAGACCTCCGGCCGCGGCGGTTTGTTCCCCAAGGGCGTGATGATTGGCACGGTCGAGAGTGTGCTGCCCGAGGAAAACGGCATTTCCTATTATGCGGTCATCAAGCCTTTTGCGAATGTGGATACGGTATCGAGCGTTTCCATTGTCACCGACTTTACGGATACTACGGAGTGAGTACATGCAGAGAGAACAATTATCCATCCCGAAGGTCGTGCTGTACATCCTGTTTGCACTGCTGATTTATGTGCTACAGACCAGTTTGTTCGGCACATGGTCCATTCGCGGCTATCACCTGGATCTGCTGCCCGCGCTTGTGGCCGCGGCTGCGCTGCTGGATGGTCCGGTGGAAGGCGTGATTATCGGTATCACGGTAGGCCTGTTTTATGATTTGGGCTTTATCGGCATTGACGGCCTGTATCCGCTGTTTTTCCTGATATTCGGTTTTATTGCGGGTGAGATGAGTCGTCTGACGCTCAGCGGAAGCTACGTATCGATGGTGCTCATGACGGCGTTTGAAATGATCGTGCTGGGACTGCTGCGGTATTTTGCCTATCTGCTGCCGCAGGCCGGTGCATCCTTTGGCCTGGTTCTGCGTCAGATTATCGGCGGGACCCTGCTGGCCTGCCTGTTTTGCTTTATCGTATACTGGCCGATGCAGAAAATCAGCCGTAAATTCGCCAACCGATGAGAAGCGAAAAGAGGAACCCCTATGGTAAATAAAACACAACTGCTGCGCCGTCTGCTGGTATTGGGCTGTCTGCTGCTGCTTTGCGTGGGACTCGCGGGCGGGCAGTTGCTTCAGCTGCAGCTGATTAACGGAGAAAGCTATGTGCGTCGTTCGGCGAGCTTCTTGACGACAACGTCCACCGTATCGGCTGCGCGCGGCGAAATCCTGGACCGCTATGGTCGGGCAATGGTGACCAACCAGACCGGTTTTTCCCTAGTGCTGATCTATTCCTCCTTTTGGGAGGACAAGGAAGACCGCTTTGAGGTCTTGCTGGACTTGGCTAATCGGGTTAAGGCGGACGGAACTGCGGCCGCAGCCGCGAACACAGATGGCGGCGGTGAGACCGGGGACGGCACCGAAACCAATACGGATACAACGGAAGAAACAAGCGCTGCGGTGCTCAATGATGTAATACCTATTACAGATACTGCACCGTATGAATATGTCGGCGCAGAGGGAGATTCCGAGCGCAAAGCGTTGTCTGATTATATTAAGCAAAGTGCGGATACGCTTGGCCTAAAGGCCGTGCAGGATGCCAAAGCGGCTGCAAATACAGCGAATGAGGAAAACCCGCAGTATGATGCGGACGGCAATAAAATCGATCAGGTGTCGCAGATTGATGCGACCACACTGGTATCTGCCTCCGAGTTTATCAGCGCTATGCGCACCTATATGGAGAATAATCTGGGGATGCAGACCGGGTTGTCCGATGCGGATGCGCGCACACTGGTCGGCCTGTATTACAGCATGCGGCGTGTTGGCTTTAACAATAACGCGACCTTTACGCTGGCGGATAATGTTTCCATGGATTTGATTGCCTATATCAAGGAGCACCACCAGCAATATACCGGTGTTGATGTGCAGAGCGAAGCCATCCGCAAGTATGACACGACGTATGCTGCGCATTTGTTGGGAACAGTTGGCCCGATGTTCACAGAGGAATGGACGGGCACGAAAAACGGTGGTCCGTATCAGAATAAGGCGGGCTATACCATGAATGACACCATCGGCAAAAGCGGATTAGAGTCTGCGCTGGAGTCCTATCTGCACGGCACAGCTGGATCGCGCACGGTGGAAACTGATTTGGGCGGCGACAGCATAACCGATCATGCCAATTCGTATGCGCCGCAACCGGGCGACAATGTCATCACTACCATTGATCTGGAATTGCAGGAAGTCGCAGAAAAGTCGCTGGCAAATTACCTTTCCGACTATCAGCGCGGCGGCGCGGCAGTTGCGCTCGACCCGGATACGGGTGAGGTGCTGGTTATGGCGTCCTACCCGACCTATAATCTGGAGAATTACAACAAGGATTACGACCAGATTTCCAGTGATTCGAGAAGTCCGGAGTTGAACCGTGCCACGCTGGGTTTGTATCCGCCTGGTTCGACCTTTAAGGTGCTGACAGCGATTGCGGCACTTGAGGAAGGGATTATTGACGCCAACACCACGTATGTTTGCGACGGCAAGTTCGAATATGGCGGTGTGACATTTCCCTGTAACAACCACGATCAGCCCATGACGTTGGACGTAACACAGGCCATCAAATATTCCTGCAACGTATTTTTCTACAATGTTGGTCAGCAGCTCACCGGCGCGCATCTGGAAAACTGGTGCGATAAATTCGGTTTGGGCAATGTGACCGGCGTAGAGATTGCAGAATATGCCGGTCAGGCGGCCGGCCCGACCGAGCGTGAGGCAAATCGCAAAAACGACCCCACGCTGCGCGAGTGGCAGGGCGGCGACGATGTTAACGCTGCGATTGGTCAGTCTGATAATTTGTTTACCCCGTTGCAGCTGGCAAACTATATGGCGGCGGTGGTCAACGGCGGTACGCTGTATCAGCCGACGATGGTCAAGAGCATCAAAACCTATGATTATTCCGATGTGGTCGAGGAAGAGCAGCCGAAGGTCATCGATACCATTGAGTTTTCGGATGCAACGCGCGATTTGGTGATGAAGGGCATGAGCGAGGTTACTGCCGAGGGCGGTACCGCAGCGACTACCTTTGCCGATTATCCGATTAAGGTCGGCGGCAAAACCGGTTCTGCCGAAATGACCGAAAGGAAGAACGGCGTTGAGACCAACTACACCAATGGCTTGTTTGTCGCTTTTGCACCGTTTGACGACCCGGAAATTGTTGTTTGCGTGGTTGGTGAAGGTGCGGGACATGGTTCCGCGGTTGCGCCGATTGTGCGGGATATCCTTGACGCGTACTTCGCGGAGGAGGAGCCGGATACGGTGGAGTCGGTGCAGAGCGAAAACACCATGGTTCCCTGACGGAATGTTTCAGCGCAATAAAAACTTTGCACAAATGCTTGTAAATTGACGGTTGGTAGTTTATAATACAATATATAAGTTTTTCTATTTCGGAGGCGGTATGTTGAAGGTGATTCTGGTTGCGTCCGGTAAGGGCGGCACAGGGAAAACCTCCTTTACGGCGGGCGTGGGCGCTGCGTTGGCGCAGATTGGCCACCGCGTGCTCCTGATCGACGGCGACTGCGGCCTTCGGAATCTGGATATCGTGCTGGGCATGTCGGACAGGGTAGTTTACTCCTTTGCAGATGTGGCGGGCGGCGCTGTGCCGCTCGGAGACGCCATGGCGCGGCATCCGGAGTATCAGAGCCTGTACTTACTGACAGCGCCGGTGGCACTGCCTGCGCTCAGCGAGCGTGGCATGGAGCAGCTGGCCGTACAGGCGGAGGAAGCTGCGTTTGATTACCTGCTGATAGACGGTCCTGCCGGACTGCCTGCGGAGCTTTCTTTTCTGGCGCATATTGCGACGCAGGCGGTTGTCGTTACGGCAACCGACCGTGCCTGCATCCGCGGGGCGGAGCGGTGTGCGCGCAAACTGGAGGAAGAATATTGTATCCAGCGCATTCGTATGGTACTCAATCGGGTGCGTCCGCAGCTCATCTGCCGCGGCAAGTCGGGCAATATCGATGACGCGATGGATGAAGCGGGTCTGCCGCTTTTGGGCGTTGTGCCGGAGGATGAGGATTTGATATCCTGCGGTAACAGCGGCAAGAGCATTTTGTCTGTTAAGCATGCGGGTGCTGCGCGCGCCTTTCAAAACATTGCGCGCCGGCTGGACGGCGAACGGGTACCGCTCATTCGTATTTAAACAGCGCAAATATAATCGCAAAGCATCTTCTCTGCAAAACATCAGCAACCAAGCAGCGTTGCTTGACGCAACAAGAGAGTGGAAACAGCATATATGTGGTACGTGGAAAGGGGATGTTTCGGAAATGAACATAGCACTTATCGCACACGACCGGAAAAAGGAGCTGATGGTTCAGTTCTGTATGGCGTATTGTGGTATTTTGGCAAAGCATGATATTTGTGCAACCGGCACAACGGGAAAATTCGTGGAAGAGGCAACTGGCCTGAAGATTGATAAGTGTCTTGCAGGCATGCAGGGCGGCGAGGAGCAGATAGCGTCCCGCGTTGCGTATAACGAAATCGACCTTGTTTTGTTTTTCCGTGATCCCATGTCCAATTCACAGTACGAGCCGGATGTGCATGCCATTGTCCGTCTGTGCGATATGCATAATATCCCGATTGCAACCAATTCCGCAACGGCCGAAATGCTCATCCTTGGTCTTGACCGCGGTGATCTGGATTGGCGTAATATCGTCAACCCCAAGAATAAAAAATAAATGACAGGAAGCAATGCACCGGATGGGCAGATGGGCCTATTCGGTGCAATCGTCTGTCTTGAGGAGAATCAAAAAGTATGGAAAAAGTGAAACCCAGAACCCTGTCCGGCTTTATGGAGCTGCTGCCCGCTCCGCAGGTGCAGATGGAGCGGATCATGCAGGTGCTGCGTGAAACCTATGCCTTGTACGGCTTTTATCCGTTGGACACGCCGCTGATTGAATCCTCCGAAGTGCTGCTTGCCAAGGGCGGTGGAGAGACGGAGAAGCAGATTTATCGCTTTACAAAAGGAGACAGCGACCTGTCGCTGCGCTTTGATCTCACGGTGCCGCTGGCAAAATATGTCGCGCAGCATTATGGCGAGCTGACTTTCCCGTTCCGTCGCTTCCAGATTGGCAAGGTGTACCGCGGTGAGCGCGCACAGCGCGGCCGTTTCCGTGAGTTTTATCAGGCGGATATCGACGTTATCGGCGATGGCAAGCTGGACATCATCAACGAAGCTGAAGTGCCCAGCATCATCTATAAAACTTTCACTTCCCT
This sequence comes from Agathobaculum sp. LCP25S3_E8, assembly GCF_052117165.1. NCBI lineage: Bacteria > Bacillati > Bacillota > Clostridia > Eubacteriales > Butyricicoccaceae > Agathobaculum > Agathobaculum sp. LCP25S3_E8. The sequence continues at coordinate 36,601 of NZ_JBQKJR010000007.1, read as the reverse complement.
CGGCTTGGAACGTTTCAAGATTCGCATCAATAACCGCAAGGTGCTGAATGGCTTTTTTGACATCCTTGGCCTGACCGAAAAGGCGGGCGATGTGATGCGCACGATTGATAAGCTGGAAAAAATCGGCGCGGAAAAGGTAAAAGCCATTCTGGTGGATGATTTTGGTGTGGCTGCGGACACGGCAGATGAGCTGCTGGCGTTTATTGCAACACCGGGCGGTACGCAGGGGATTCTTGCAGCGCTGGAAGGCTATAAGGGCAAAAACGATGTATTCGATCAGGGGGCGGACGAACTCAAAACGGTCGCACAGTATATGACCGCTTTTGGTGTGCCGGACGATCACTTCGAAATCGATCTGACGATTGCGCGCGGTCTGGATTATTACACCGGCACAGTATATGAGACGGCGATGCTGGATCATCCGGAGATTGGCTCCATCTGTTCGGGCGGCCGGTATGATAACCTTGCAGAGTATTATACCGATAAGCAGCTGCCGGGTGTCGGCATTTCGATTGGTCTGACTCGTCTGTTCTATGTGCTGGGAGAGCAGGGCTATCTGAATGACAGACAGAATTGCGCGCCTGCCGATGTGCTCATCCTGCCGATGACGGACGATATGGGGGCGGCCATTACGCTCGCGACCAGCCTGCGTGAGGCAGGTATCCGCACGCAGCTTTATAGTGAGCAGAAGAAGTTTAAGCATAAGATTGGCTATGCCGACAAGTTGGGTATCCCGTATGTCATCTTCCTCGGTGAGGATGAGATTCAGGAAAACGTTGTTACAGTCAAGGATATGGACTCCGGCGAGCAAGTTAAGGTGTCACTTGCCGATGCGATTACCCGCATCCGGGACGGCCTTGCGGCCAAAAATCAGGGCAAGGTCATCTGTGATAAGTGAATAGTATTTGAAAAATCATAAATGAGGACTGATACACATGAATAACACATCGATTGCGGGCATGAAGCGCACGCATATGTGCGGCGACCTGCGCCTTTCCGACGCGGGCCAGACGGTCACGATCAACGGCTGGGTGGACCGTGTGCGCGATAACGGCGGCGTACTGTTCCTGCTGGTGCGTGACCGCGCGGGCATCGTGCAGTGCACGTTCGATAAGTCGGTCAACGCCGGGCTGTTCAATATTGCGTTTACCTGCCGCACGGAGTTTGTCGTTGCGGTGCGCGGCAAGCTGGTTGCGCGCGACGAGGCCGCCATCAACAAAAAGATGCCGACCGGTGAGGTCGAAATCATTGCCGAGGACATCCGCATCCTGTCCAAGGCGGAGACCACGCCGTTTGAGATTGACGATACCAAGGAGGTCGGCGATCAGGTGCGCCTGAAGTACCGCTACCTCGATCTGCGTCGTCCTTCCATGCAGAAGAATCTGATGCTGCGCCATCGTGTGACCCAGGTGGCTCGCAATTATTTTGACGAGCAAGGCTTCATCGAGATTGAAACCCCGATGCTCACCAAGTCCACGCCCGAGGGCGCGCGAGATTACCTTGTGCCGTCCCGTGTGCATCCGGGCAAGTTCTATGCGCTGCCGCAGTCTCCGCAGCAGTATAAGCAGCTCCTGATGCTGTCGGGTATGGACCGTTATATCCAGATCACCCGCTGTTTCCGCGACGAGGATCTGCGTGCCGACCGTCAGCCTGAGTTTACCCAAATCGACCTCGAGATGAGCTTTGTCGAGCAGGATGATGTTATCGCGGTCAATGAGGGCTTCCTAAAGCGGGTGTTTAAGGAAGTGCTGGATATTGATATTCAGCTGCCGCTGCCGCGCCTGACCTGGCGCGAGGCAATGGACCGCTTCGGTTCGGATAAGCCGGATACCCGCTTTGGCTTTGAGATCAAGGATATCTCGGATATTGCGGCAAACTGCGGCTTCGGTGTGTTTAAGGGCGCAGTTGAGGCCGGCGGCACCGTACGGCTGATTAACATCAACGGCTATGCCGACAAGTTCCCGCGCAAGGAAATTGACAAGCTGGCAGATTTCGTCAAGACCTATCGTGCAAAGGGCCTTGCGTGGATGAAGGTTGCCGCAGACGGTTCGATGACCTCGTCCTTTGCCAAGTTCCTGACCGAGGAAGAAATCGCAGCCATCAAGGAGCGCGCGGACATGCATGAGAATGACGTGCTGTTTGTGGTTGCAGACGCCTCCGAGGAAACGGCGCTCGTTTCGCTGGGTGCGCTGCGCTGCGAGTTGGCAAAGCGTCTGGGCCTTGCCAAGAAGGATGACTTCAAGCTCCTGTGGGTCACTGAGTTCCCGCAGTTTGAGTACAGCGAGGAAGAGGACCGTCTGGTTGCCAAGCATCATCCCTTTACCGCGCCGATGGACGAGGACATTCCGCTGCTGGATACCGATCCGGCCAAGGTGCGCGCCAAGGCGTATGATATCATCCTCAACGGCTGCGAGTTGGGCGGAGGTTCAATTCGTATTCATGACCCGGAACTGCAGACCAAGATGTTCGAGGCACTCGGCTTTACAGAGGAGCGTGCCAAGGAGCAGTTCGGACACCTGATCACGGCGTTCTCGTATGGTGCGCCCCCGCACGGCGGCCTTGCCTATGGCTTGGATCGTCTGTGCATGCTGCTGGCAGGACTGGACTCCATCCGTGACGTGATTGCTTTCCCCAAGGTGCAGAATGCGTCCGATTTGATGATGAGCTGTCCGGATACGGTGGATCCCAAGCAGTTGGACGATTTGTCCATTGCCGTCACTCGTGTCGAGAGCGAACCGGAAGCATAACAGCAGAAGAAACAAAGCCGCTGCGGCAGGCCCGTAGCGGCTTTTCTACTTTTCAGAAGGAGAAAAGCAAACGTGCGCCCCAAATGTAAAGAACAAGCAAAAGGCAGGATAATTTTAGGTCATATCGTTAATACAGTGCTGGCGGTGCTGCTCATTTATGCAGCGGTGTATCTGCTCTGCAAGGGTACGATTTTTTACCGTCCGGAAAGTCAGAAGCCGTTGGGGGTTCTAGCGGTGTTGCCGCTGCTGCTTCGTCCTCGCAGACGGGCAACAGTATTTGAACTGGCCGTACATGACGTTCTGGTGTTGCTGGCAGCCAGTTCGTTTGCGCTGTTGCTGACCGAGTATGTGGTCAAGGGCGGTATTCTGGTGGGGAATACGGCGATTTGGCAGGGGTATCTTGCTCATGCAGCCGTGTTTGGGCTTGTCTATGTGTTTGTCGGTAATATTCGCTGGACGACTAATATCGGCATGGGATTGACGTTGTTATATGCGCTCATTGACCATTATGTGACAGTATTTCGCGGCACGCCGGTGCTGCTGAGTGATATTTTTGCCATTGGCACCGCCAAAAATGTCGCAGCGAACTATTCGGTGCCGATGGAGCTTTCCGTACTGCAGACTGTGGGGATTGCTGTGCTGTTTTGCGTTGCCGTCTGGCGGATGCGCCGTGTGGCGACACCAAGGCGCTGGCAGTTTATCACGGCCTCGTTGCTGCTTTGCTGCTGGCTGTATGGCTTACAGCTTGCGGGCAGTAGCTTTGGCTTTTGGCAGGGCAATCTGGAATACAGCGAGTGGTACTATTTCTGCCGGACGGCGGGCAATGCCATTGTAGAGCAGCCGGCAGGGTATTCTGCTGAGGCATTGACGCAAATTACCGAGGAATATGATGGAGTACAGGAAGAAATCCGCCCGAATATCATCATGATTATGAATGAATCCTTTGCGGATTTGCATGATGTAGGGGAGTTTGAGACAAACGAAGATTATCTGCCGTTTTTGCATTCGCTGAAAGGGCAGGAGAATACGATTACCGGGGATTTGCTGGTGTCTGTCTTCGGCGGCGGCACGGCGGCGACCGAGTTTGAAGTGCTGACGGGGGACACGATGGCATTCTTGCCGTACGGCTGCTCACCGTATCAGATGTACGTCAAGCGGGCGACGCCGGGGTTGGTATCCGGTTTATCTGAGCAAGGTTATCAAACGGTATCGCTGCATCCGTATCGTGCAACTTCGTGGAACCGACAGCAGGTATATGAACGGTTTGGCTTTGATACACAGTTGTATGAGGATGCTTTTGGGGCAGATGCCGAACGGGTACGCAGTTTTATCAGCGATAGCGAGGATTATCGTAAAATCTTTGAGGTATTCGAAAGCAAGCAGCCGGATACACCGCTGTTCCTGTTCAATGTAACCACGCAGAATCACGGCGGCTATGTGCCGAATGAGAGCGATAACTTCGAGCAGACCATCCATTTGACAGGAGAATATGCGGGGAAATATCCTGAGGTAGACGAATATTTGTCGCTGGTAAAGCGCAGCGATGCGGCGATTGAAGAACTGATTGCTTACTTTTCTGCGGTAGATGAGCCAACGGCTATCATCTTTTTTGGTGATCATCAGCCGAATTTGCCGAGCGCGTTTTATGAAGAACTAATGGAAACTCCGAATGAGGAGCAGAGCACCGAAGAAAAGCAGAAGAAAAAGCTTGCTTCGTTTTTTATCTGGGCCAATTATGACATTGAAGAACAGCAGGATGTGCAAATCAGCGCCAATTACTTAACCGCTTTTGCGTTGGATGCGTTGGGCTGTACGACATCCGGATATGATGCACTTCGCTTGGCAGCGCGAGAGCAGATACCGCGCATCAATAATGCTGGCTATTACTTACCGGACGGGAGCTGGTTTGCGATGGAAAATGTTGAGTCAGATACGTTGCTGGCTGATTACCAGATGGCGCAGTATGCGCATCTGTTTGATGAGAAAAAGCGAGACGATGCATGGTATGAGCCATGAGGTCAAAAGCGCTCCGCGCCATTGGCGCGAAGCGCTTTTGACACTTTTTTGTGAAAAATAAACAATATATTTTGGGTACAAAAATGGTGAAGAAATGAGCAATTTATTGTCATAATAAAAAATAATTAGTGCGAATTCGACAAAAACGAGAAATAGATTATGTGCAATTAAACAAAGTACTAAAAACGGCTCAAAAATGTTTTGCCAATATAGGAATATGGTGCTAAAATGAATGACGGGAAATGAGGCGCGGCTATCGTGCACGTCAGGATCTTCAGTGAAAACTGGTGATCTGTTTTTTTTGGGCGCTTGCGTGCGCGCGCCCGCAAAACAGCTGCTTCGCATTACTGGGGAGTATGTGAAGCGGAATGCCTCTGAACCGGGAAAGAAAGAAAAACAAGAAGGGGAGAAAAACATGCAGTTTTTTAATTCCTTGGCGTTCACCGCGATTTCCTTTGTGGCATTCACGGCGCTCGTCGCAGTTATCTCGTGGTGGAAAACCCGCGGCGATAATTTGGATACGCAGGACGGCTATTATCTGGCCGGTCGAGGCTTAACCGGTCCGGTTATTGCAGGTTCTCTGCTGATGACCAACCTGTCCGCTGAGCAGCTGGTCGGCAACAACGGTCAGGCGGTTCGCGTTGGTATGAGTACGATGGGCTGGGAGGTTACCTCTGCTATCGCGCTGGTTATTTTGGCCTTCGTGCTGATGCCGAAATACCTCAAAACCGGTTTGACTACCATTCCGCAGTTCTTTGAGCAGCGCTATGATGCCGGCACACGTCGCTTGGTTTCGATTATCGTGCTGCTGAGTTATGTTGTCATCATGCTGCCGAACATCCTGTATGCCGGTGCGCAGGTGTTTGTGAACATCTTCGGTCTGGATAAAATGCTCGGCATTTCGGATTTTGCAGCTATCGCCATCGTGTGTGTGGCTACTGCGATCGTCGGTTCGATTTACGCGATTTTCGGAGGCCTGAAGGCAATTGCCTTGTCTGACTCCATCAACGGCTTGGGCCTGATTGTCGGCGGCCTGCTGGTGCCGGTGTTCGGCTTCATGTTCCTGTCCGGACAGTTGGGCGGCGACGGCAGCTTTATGGATGGCTTTGACAAGTTCCTGCATACCGACCCGGCGTATCTGAACGCGATTAACGAGGCAAATTCTCCCGAGCCGTGGCTCCCGTGGCCGCTGCTGCTGACCGGTCTGCTGGTCAATAACATGTACTACTGGGCAACCAACCAGTCCATCATCCAGCGTGCTTTCGGCGCAAAGAACCTGAAGGAAGCACAGAAGGGTGCGGTATTCGCGGGCTTCCTCAAAATCATGACTCCGCTGATTATCGTTGTGCCGGGCGTTATCTGTGCGCTGGCATATCCCGGTCAGGACTGGGGCAGCGGTGACTCGGCCTATCCGATGCTGGTTGCGCAGGTTATGCCCAAGCCGGTGCTTGGTTTCTTCGCGGCTGTTATGTTCGGTGCGATTCTCTCGTCCTTTAACTCGGTGCTTAACTCCGCATCCACCATTTATGCGCTGGATATTCATCGTCCGATTTTCAATCCGACTGCATCCGATGCACATATGGTAAAGGTCGGCCAGAATTTTGGCACAATTGTTGCAATCGTATCTACCATCATGAGCCCGTTCATGCTGTATATGGGCGGTATCACGAGCTTTGTAAACTCGGCGTTTGCTGCGTTTAATACCCCGATTTTTGTCTGCCTGCTGTGCGGTTTCTTCTGGAAGAAGGTACCCGCCATCGCAGCGAAAATCGTTATTCCGGTTCATGTGGTGCTGTATTTCACCTTGCAGTTCGGTCTGCGCAATGTTATTCCGTGGCTGAAGGATATCCACTATCTGTACTTTACTGCGATTCTGTTCGTGTTCGATATGCTGCTGATGTGGATTATCGTCAAGAAGAATCCGCGTCCGGAAGACTTTATCCTGCATGACGCCAAGGCGGTTGATATGACGCCGTGGAAGAATGGCAAGGTTTGGGCGACGGTTACGCTGCTCATCATGGTTATCGCGTACGTCATCTTTTCTCCTCTTGGTTTTGGCAAGAGTGAGACCTCTACCTTTGAACGCTATCAGGCGAATCAGGCATCGACCTCGGTTACCGAGACGGTGCAGGAATGAAAGTTACATAAAGAAAAGGGCTGTCCCGTTTGGGACGCCCTTTTTCTTTGCACGATATGGCGGGAAAGGCTTTGCACAAGCGCTGGAATGTGGTAAAATGGTAACGATATAAAGGAGGCTTGTCAGGTATGAAGGAATTATACAAAGGCTTGGGCCATGTCGCAATCTATACTGCTGATATGGAAGAAAGCATTGCGTTTTATGAGAAGATTGGCGGCAGCGTTTATAAGCGGGACAGTGTACAGGTGCCGGAGGGAGAAAAGAAACTCACGCTGGTGGAATTCGGAGGTTTTCTGCTCGAACTCATCGAGCCGCCGGAAGGCGAACTGGTGCCCGCGGGAGAGGGCAGCATTCCGCATTTTGCGGTTTATGTGGATGATTTGGACAAAGCAGCCGCTGCGATCAAGGCCGCAGGGGTAATCTCGTTTATGACACCAGAGAAAAAGGTGATGCCGGAGACCTTCGGTGGACTGCAGAACTGGTTTTTTACCGGCCCGTCCGGCGAACAGATTGAGCTGCTGCAAATGCTTTGAGTGGGCAGCTGATTCTCTATAAGACATGCCATAATGGAAGAGCGCCTTCGGGGAATTCCCCGAAGGCGCTCTTTATTGAGAGTAAGAGAGAGATCAATAGTGACGAGCTTCGTACAGATGCTCTTCGATTGCCTTGCGCGCAGCCTGGACTTCCGGCTTGGTGGAAACTTCCGCTACGCCGACGCGCCACCAGTTCTCATAACCGGCAGACATCGTCTTGGGCAGAACCTTCATATCAATAACAGTGGAAACGGTCTGCTTCTTGGCATCTTCAATGGCAGCTTTCAGCTCATCCATCGTCTTGACGGTGTAGGTCTTGCAGCCGTATGCTGCACCAATTGCCGCATAGTCAATCTGGATGACCTTGCCCTTATGGATGCCGTTGGTCACGCCCGGCTCGAGCATGTTCTTCTCAGTGCAGATGCAGGCGTTGCCCTGACCAACTTCAAGGTTGTTGATGCAGCCGAAGGAAGCGTTATCAAACAGCATGACGTTGATCTTCTTGCCGATCTGAACGGAAGTGATCAGCTCGGAGTGCAGCATATCAAACGACCCGTCGCCGCACATTGCATAGACTTCCTTGTCCGGGCAAGCAAGTTTTGCACCCAGTGCAGAAGCAATTTCGTAACCCATGCAGGAATAGCCGTATTCCATGTGATAGGTGTTGATCTTGGAGGCACGCCACAGACCCTGCATGTCGCCCGGGAGGGAGCCGGCAGCCGCGCAGACGATGGCGTCGTCATCAATCAGATGGTTGATAGCGCCGAGTACCGCGGTCTGGCACAGCTTGCAGCCGGTATCCTCGATGTACTTTTCAACACACTGACGGTTTGCGTCGTTGATTTCCGGAACAAAGGAATCCTTGTCGGTGTAGACGCAGTTGTCCAGACGCTCTACTTCGGTGAACCACTCCTTGCGCAGTGCGGCAACTTCTTCCGCATAAGCCGCATCGGTGTGGTAGCCGATCTTCTTAAGCTCTTCGCCGATGGCGGTCAGCGCCTCGTTGGCGTCCGCCACAACCGGGGTAGCGTCCATCTTGTATGCCTGGAACTCGGACGGATTGATGTTGACAAACTTGGCATCCGTACGGTACAGCCACTTGGAAGCGGTGGTGAAATCGGTGTAGCGGGTGCCGACGCCGATGACAACGTCTGCTTCACGAGCCAGCTTGTTGGCTGCGATGCCGCCGGTGGTGCCAAGACCACCGAGGTTCAGCTCGTGGGTCCACTCTACCGCGCTCTTGCCTGCCTGCGTCTCGCCGAACGCAATGCCGAAGTCCTCTGCGAACTTCTTGAACACCTTGTGTGCTTCTGCATAGCGAACGCCGCCGCCGCAGATAAGGAGCGGCTTCTTGGCGGTCTTGATGACCTCGACAGCCTTCTCCAGTGCGTACTTGGTGATCGGACGGCGGTCGATGCGCCATACGCGCTTCTTGAAGAAATCAACCGGATAGTCATAGGCTTCCGCCTGTACGTCCTGCGGCAGAGAGATTGCAACCGCACCGGTGTTGGCGGTATCGGTCAGCACGCGCATCGCGGAAATCATGTCGGTCATGACCTGCTCCGGACGGTTGATGCGGCCCCAGTACTTGGTGACGGCCTGGAATGCGTCGTGCGCGGAAATGGTCAGGTTCTGCGGCTGCTCCATCTGCTGGAGAACCGGGTCAGGCTGACGGGAAGCGTAAATATCGCCCGGCAGAATGAGAACCGGGATGTTGTTGGCGGTAGCGGTCGCAGCGGCAGTTACCATGTTGCATGCGCCGGGGCCGACGGAAGAGGTTGCAGCGAAAATCTGCTTGCGGCGCATCTGCTTGGCGTAGCCCACAGCGGCCAGCGCCATGCCCTGCTCGTTCTTGCCCTGATAGACAACCATGTCCTTCAGTTCCTGCTCAACGCCGTTGGCAAAGCCGACAACGTTGCCGTGACCGGGCAGCATGAAGATGCCCTTGACAAACTTGTGCTCCTGCTCGTTGCCATCCATGTCAATGTAGCTGACATACTGGTTCTCGAGGAAGCGAACGAGTGCCTGAGAAGCGGTCAGGCGTACCGTTTCCATATGCTTCATAGGTTTATGTTCCTCCTAAAAAAGATTCTGTTTCTTCGGTCGGGATTAGGAAAGGTTCAGTTGCCGGTCGGGCAGTGCCAGATGTGATCGTTGGCATCATCCGCGAGCAGCCACAGATGCTCCTCATCATCGATGCGGGTCTTATCCCACGGATTGCCCGGCAGATGACGGATGCCCCAAGCATAGCAGCAAGAGTAGCCCGGTGCGGTAACCTGAGAGTGCATCTTGTCGGTGATGATGGCAAGGCCGTTGTGATGGGTTTCATAGATTTCGCCGTTGCCCCAGCCTGCGCCGAAGCCCATCGGCTTGTCATAGCGATAGAAGTAGCACTCCGGCTGCGGATGATGATGCGGCGGATAGCTCGACCACTTGCCCGGCAGGTTGACAACCTCGCCCAGCACCATGTTGGAGTAGGGGGCGTTGTCCAGATCGAAGCAGGTGCGCACGTCGCGCTTGATGCAGCCCATCAGCTCGCCCTGATTGCCGCGCGCCCAGGTGTCGGTGTCTTCCGGCTTATACATTTTGTTCGGGAAGGTCTTGTCGTTTAAGGTCTTCTGAATATAGATATTGCAGGGGCCGTGTGCGGTAATCTTGACCTTGGTACCCTTGCAGACATGCAGGCAGGACGGGTTGTAGTCAAACGGATTGGGACGGTCGACGTCATAGGACTGGTCATCCCATTCGAGCGTGCACTTGCCGTCAAAAACCAGAGCAGCCAGTTCCTTTTCCGGCTCCTCGAAAGAGTAGGTGTCGCCATCCTCCATTACGAGCAGGGCAACGTCCATCATGGCGTCCTTGCCGATGCCCTCGTCCAGACGGATATATTCGTTGTATCCGCGCTTGACTTGCTTATCAATGTACATAACTGTTTCCCTCCAAAAAAAGATTTTTTTGGTACAGCGTCCGGCGGTTTTGGCCGGGCGGTTGGCGGTCAGCTGTGAAAGGCTGTCCAACCTTTATTATAGCATGCGGCAGCAAATGCTTTCAACGCATTCGCTGCTGCGCGGGAACTCTTTGTCATTTAGCACAAAAACCGGATCGGTTCTTCTGTCAAATGATACAACAAAAATACGATTTTTTGATTTCGTTGTCTTGCGTTTGTTCCCGCTTGTGAGTATAATTATAGCAGATAGCGACAAAAATGCTTGCAATATCTTCATGAACAATAACACTATTTTAGGGAAAAATGCGGAGGGATGAGATGGACGCGGCAAGACGGGAAAAACGGGAACACGGTACGCAGGCATTTCCGTTTCAGATTTATCCCGCGCTGGATGGCAGCGAGGCGGACGACAGCGATTTTATCCCGTATCATTGGCATCCGGAATTGGAAATTATCACCGTGGATGCGGGCCATGTGTCGCTGACCATTGCTGATCATGTGTACGAGGGAGAGCATGGGGATGTGTTCTTCGCCGCGGGAGAAGAACTGCATGAAATCCGCGCGGCGGGACGGGAAAATCAGTTTCGATCTTTTGTGTTTGCGGCGGATTTTTTGCAGTTTGCGCGTGCAGATCAGGCGGAAACCGAGCTGCTTGCACCGCTTGCAGAAGGTCGTTTGCGGTTTGCAACCAGCTTGCGTGCAGGCGAGGCCGGACAGCGCGAAGTGCGAGCCTTGCTGGCACAGATTGTGCGCGCCTGCCTGGGGCGGGCGCCGGGATACCAGCTCGCGGTCAAGGCGGCGCTGCTTGGCATCGTGGCGGTATGCGCGCAGGCTGGGCTGTTGACCGGCAAGAGGGTGCGTCCGGGTGCGGATTATAAAGCGAGGCAGCTCAAGGAGATTGTGGGGTATCTGGGTGCGCACTTCACCGAGCCTTTGTCGCTGACCGCGGTAGCGGCGCATTTCGGGCTGTCACCACAGTATTTCAGCAGTTTCTTTCGGGAGAATTTCGGACGGACGTTCACCCAGCATATTAACTCCCTGCGCATCGAGCAGGCGGCCCGGCTGCTGCGCGAGAGCGACCTGCCGGTGATGGAGATTGGCTTTAACGTCGGATTTGATAATTTCAGCTATTTCATCAAGCGATTTCGCGCAGTTTATGGTGTTTCGCCTTCCAACTATCGGAAAAACAGTCTGGCATAATATCGGGAAAAGAAAAACGGGCGGCCTCGGATGATATCCGAAGCCGCCCGCTCATTATGATGCCTAATGAGAAAGCAGTACACTGCAATTATTCGAACCGGAGTTTGACGTTTTCCTGCCGGCACAGGTCGACATATTCCTTCGGCGGTTCACGGTCGGTGATAAAGGCGGTCAAATCCTTCAGATGACAGAACGTGACAATGGCCTCCTTGCCGATTTTGGAGGAATCGACCATACCGTAAATCATGTCTGCACGATGAACGACCGCACGCTTGATTTCCGCCTCCAGAAAGGTAGTGTTGGTCATGCCTGCGGTCAGAGACACACCGGTGGCGCCCATGAAGGCTTTATTGATGCGCATCGCACTGAGCGATTCAATCGTGGACAGACCGACGAACGAGTCGGTTGTCGGGCTATAGATGCCGCCAAGCGAGATAATGTTGAGATTATCGTATTTGGAGGCTTCGCTGAGCGCACCAAGCGAATGAGTGATGATGGTGATGCGCTTTTTAGCGACCAGAAAACGCAGCAGACACAGTGTCGTTGTGCCGGAATCAATAAAAATGGTGTCGCCGTCGGAAACCTCTTCCGCAGCCAGACGACCGATGAGAGATTTGTCAATCGGATTGAGTCCGGAACGAATGGGTGTCGGCACAGCACCAGAGGGGACGGTGGCGGTAACGCCGCCGTATACCTTTGTGATATGTCCGCGCTCCTCAAGCTCGTTCAAATCGCGGCGGATAGTGTTCTTGGAAACACCGAAAACCTCGCATAATTCATCAATGCTGACGGTTTCGCGTGAGATAACATATTGTTCAATTGAATTGAGACGGCTGACTTTCATCTTCCCTTTTCCCCATTCTTACCCGAAAATTAACCAGAACAATTTTTTATAGTTTATCAAAAAATGCATAAAATGTCTACTGGTTAAAAAAATGGTGAAAATGGGCGAATGTGTTCAATAATTACAAACTATTGCGTGCGGGGGCGTGAACGCAGCAATATTTTTTGGTTTAAAAAGAGAAATTTGGGTTTAAAAATATTTCTTTGTGGAGATAAGGTGGTTGTTTTTTGGTCATATCTGTTAAGCGGCTTTACAGCCAATAAAATGAGAAATGCAGCAAGAATGCTGCAAGTAAGATACTCAAAAAAGTACAGCAATGCAACCAATACATAACAAACAAATTTCGAAAAAATACCAGCGATTTTTTATAAAATATTCCGAAGAGTACAAAACAAGGGGTGGAATTTTTGTGAACAAATGTGTGAATTCTGGTTGAAATTTGGGTAGCTTGGTGATACACTGTAATCGATATACAGCGGCCAGCCGCCGCTGTTGCCGGAACCTGTTCCGTGGAGAGAAAATATTTTGAATTAGGCAGGTGTATGCAATGCAGAAAGCAGAAAAGATGCAGGAGCTTCGCGTATTTGCGCAGGAAATCCGTTTGGAAACCCTGAAAACCATCGGCTCGCTCGGCTTTGGTCATGTGGGCGGTTCGATGTCCATCATTGACGCGCTGGCCGTTCTGTATGGTGAGGTAATGAAGATTGATCCGAAGAATCCCCGCTGGGAGGATCGTGACTGGTGCGTGCTGTCCAAGGGACATGCCGGCCCGGCAATGTACGCAACCCTCGGCCTGAAGAGGTTCTATCCGATTGAGGATGCTTATACGCTCAACCAGCCGCACACCAACTTCCCGTCCCATACCGACCGCACTAAGACTCCCGGTGTCGATCTGACCACCGGCTCGCTCGGTCAGGGCATGTCCACTGCTACGGGCGCAGCGCTCGGCAACAAGATTGACGGCCGCGACAACCATGTATTTGTGTTTGTCGGCGACGGCGAGGCGGACGAGGGCCAGATTTGGGAAGGCGCTCAGTTTGCGGTACATTATCAGCTGGACAATCTGGTTTGCTTTGTCGATGATAACAAGTATCAGCTCGACGGCGCATGCGAGAAGGTGATGAAGCATGCCAAGGGCATCGGCGCCAAGTTTGCTGCGTTCGGCTGGAACGTAGTCGAGTGCGAAGACGGCAACGATGTCGAGCAGATTTACGACGCGATTCAGAATGCTTACGCCACCAAGGGCGTGCCGACCTGCATTGTGCTGAATACGGTCAAGGGCAAGGGCGCTACCTTTGCCGACGGTACGGGCGCGCATTCTTCTCAGCCGTCCAAGGAGCAGTGGGACGAAGCCATTGCCTATGCTGAGAAGCAGCTCGCTGAGATCAAGGCACAGTAAGGGAGGGTACGAACATGAGCTTTACTTTGATTGGCAAACACGAAAAGGATTCTCGTGCAAACCGCGACGGTTATGTTACCGCGATGCTCGAGATGATGGAGAAGGACCCCACGGTCATGCATGTTGACTGTGACCTAGAAAACTGCATTAACACCGGAAAGCTGGCTAAGGCTTATCCGGAGCGCACCATTAATGCGGGCATTGCAGAAGCAAACGCTGTAGGCGTATCTGCCGGCCTGTGCGCAACGGGCAAGACCGTATTCGTGCACTCTTTCGGCTGCTTTGCTTCCCGCCGTGCATTTGATCAGGCGTTCATGTCTGCGGCTTATGCAAAGCTGCCGGTACATATCGTCGGCTCCGACCCCGGTGTATGTGCAGCATACAACGGCGGCACCCATATGCCGTTTGAGGACTGTGCGCTGTATCTGTCTATCCCGGATGCGGTTGTCGTCGATCCGGTTGACTATGCACAGATCAATTGCCTGACCAAGAAGCTGGCCGCTTCCGGCAAGTTCTCTTACATGCGCATGATTCGTAAAACCTTTACCACCGTTTATGCAGACGGCTCGGACTTCGAGATCGGCAAGGGCGTTACCCTGAAGGAAGGCAAAGATGTTGCTATCATCGCTTCCGGCATCATGGTAGACGAGGCGCTCAAGGCACAGGAGCAGCTGGCCGCTGAGGGTATTTCTGCGAAGGTAATCGACATGTTCACTTGGAAGCCGCTTGACGAGCAGCTCATCATCGACTCTGCCAAGGAGTGCGGTGCAATCGTAACCGCCGAGAACCATCAGGTCAAGTGCGGCCTTGGTTCTGCGATTGCCAATGTTGTTATCCAGAACTGCCCGGTTCCGATGGAGATGGTCGGCGTTGAGGATCGCTTCGGCCAGGTTGGCGCGGAGAGCTTCCTGCGTGAGGAGTACGGCCTGACCGCAGCACACATCGTTGAGGCTGCCAAGAAGGCAATTTCCCGCAAGTAATTCGAACAGAACGCAGGCGCGCTGCATTGGCAGCGCGCCTTTTCTGTTTGATGGGTTTGTCCATTCTGCCTCTATGCAGAAAGGGGATTTTGCGGTAAACTGATACTAATAAAATTTTGTGTGGAAAGCCAATGGAGGAAACAATATGGATTTAAAAGAGCGCGCTCTGAAGGCGCATGAGCAGTGGGGCGGCAAAATCGAGGTAATTGCACGCTGCGAGGTCAACAGCAAAGAGGATCTTTCGATTGCCTATACGCCGGGTGTTGCTGAGCCGTGTCTGAAAATTAAGGATGATCCGTCCCTCAGCTACACCTATACCCGCCGGCACAATCTGGTTGCCGTTATTACGGACGGTACGGCGGTGCTGGGCCTCGGTGACATCGGTCCGGAGGCCGGTATGCCGGTTATGGAGGGGAAGTGCGCGCTGTTCAAGGCGTTTGCGGACGTGGATGCGTTCCCGCTTTGCGTCAAGAGCAAGGATGTGGACGAGATTGTGCGCACGATCCAGCTGATTTCCGGCTCGTTCGGCGGCATCAATCTGGAGGACATCGCTGCGCCGCGCTGCTTTGAGATTGAGCGCAAGCTCAAGGAGGTCTGTGATATTCCGGTGTTCCACGATGACCAGCACGGCACCGCAGTCTGCTGCGGGGCGGCGCTCATTAACGCCTGCCGCCTGACCGGTCGCAAGGTAGAGGATATCAAGATGGTGGTCAATGGCTGCGGCGCGGCCGCGATTGCAGTGACCAAGTTCCTGATGTTCCTCGGGATTCGTGATGTGACTATGGTCGAGCGGTTCGGCATTGTCTGTGAGGGTGACGAGCGTTTGAATCCTGCGCAGGCCGAGATGGCAAAGGTCACCAACCGCAGCCACATGACCGGTACGCTGGCGGACGCCATGAAGGGGGCGGATGTGTTCTTCGGCATGTCGGCGCCTCAGGTGCTGACCAGCGAAATGGTTGCCACCATGGCGGCAAATCCAATGGTGTTTGCCATGGCAAATCCGGTGCCGGAAATCTGGCCGGAGGATGCGAAAAAGGGCGGCGCGGCGGTCGTCGGCACCGGCCGGTCGGATTATCCCAACCAGATTAACAACGTGCTTGCGTTCCCGGGAATTTTCCGTGGTGCGCTGGATGTGCGCGCAAGCGACATCAACGAGGAGATGAAGCTCGCCGCTGCCAAGGCAATCGCCTACTGCGTATCGGACGAGGAGCTGACACCGGAATATATCATGCCGATGGCGTTTGACAAAAAGGTCATCCGCGCGGTTGCGGATGCGGTTGCACAGGCGGCACGCGACTCGGGTGTAGCGCGCATTTAAGAGGCGGAACGGCGGGAAAAAAGGGCGTTGCGTGCCTGCGCACGTCAGTACTGTGCAATTTGCTGAAAAAGTTTTTTGCACAGGGCATTTCTGTGCAAAAATGCGTTTGACTTTTAGGATATAGTTGAGTACAATAAGGATAGTAACGGCGCATGCAGAAGCATGCGGTATGAGATGAAAATGGAGGGAATAACACATGTTAGATCCGAAGAAAGTAAAGCTGGGCATCTGCCCGATTGGCTGGTCCAATGACGATATGTGGGATCTGGGCGATGAGAATACGTTCCAGCAGTGCATTTCCGAGATGAAGCTCGCGGGCTTCGACGGCTGCGAAGTCGGCCATAAGTATCCGGAGGATAAGGAAGTTCTCAAGCACATGCTCGACGTGCGCAACATGACCATCGCGTCCAAGTGGTTCTCCTCTTTCTTGGTTGACAAGCCGTACGAAGAGGTTGAGGCCGAGTTCATCAAGGAACTGGATTACCTCTCCTATGTCGGTGCAACCGCCATCAACGTATCCGAGCAGTCCGGCTCCATTCAGGGCAAGCTGGATACCGCTATCCTCGACATGGAAAACAAGCGCGTGCTGACCGACGAAGAGTGGACCCGTTTCACCGAGGGTCTGAACAAGCTGGGCAAGCTGTCCATGGAGAAGTACGGCATCCGCACCTGCTTCCATCATCACATGGGCACTGTTTGCCAGACGGTGGAGGAGACCACCCGCCTGATGGAGAACACCGATCCCAAGTATGTATTCCTGTGCTTTGACACCGGTCACTTCACCTTCGCAGGCGAGGACCCGGTCAAGATGCTCGAGAAGTTTGCAGACCGCGTCGGTCACGTTCATCTGAAGAACATGCGCATGCCGATGGTGGAAAAGGCTCGTGCAGAGCACTGGTCCTTCCTCGATGCGGTTCGCGCCGGCGCGTTCACTGTTCCGGGCGATCCGGACGGCTGCGTTGAGTTCGACAAGGTATTCGACCTGCTTGACAAGGCTGGTTACACCGGCTGGATCATGGTTGAGGCTGAGCAGGACCCGGCTAAGGCTAATCCGTACGAGTATGCCAAGATGGGCCGCGAGTACATCACCGCGCACACCGGTCTGGGCGGCGAAGTCGTTCTCAAGAAGTAAAAGCGATACATAAACAGAAAAATCCCGCTCTGTTTGGAGCGGGATTTTTTTACATCGGAAAGGATACGGACAGAGGAAGGGTGCAAACTTGTACAATGCGTGGTGCAGTTGTGCATAAATTGTAAAATCCATAGCGAAACCCTTTGCAAAAAAGGCGTTTATAGGGTAGAATAGAAAACGGGAAAATGAAGCAAGGAGTGTGGAGCATGGAAACACAGAGATATAAGCGAGTTCTCATAAAAATCAGCGGCGAAGCGCTGGCTGGTGATAAGCATTTCGGCCTGAATTTTGACGTGATTGGTCCGGTATGTGATGTGATAAAAAAATGCAACGAACAGGGCTGCGAGATCGGCATAGTAGTCGGCGGCGGTAACTTCTGGCGCGGCGTCAAGGATGGCGGCGGTAAGATGGAGCGTACCCGCGCAGACCATATGGGCATGCTGGCGACGACTATCAATGCGCTGGCGCTGGCTGATGCGCTGGAGCAGCGCGGCGTGCCGGTACGTGTGCAGACTGCAATCGAGATGAACCGTATTGCCGAGCCGTACATCCGGCAGCGTGCAACGCGCCATCTGGAAAAGGGCCGCGTGGTCATCTTCGGGTGTGGCACGGGTAATCCCTTCTTCTCGACCGATACTGCGGCGGTGCTGCGTGCGGCGGAAATAGGCGCGGAGGTCATTCTGCTGGCCAAAAACGTCGACGGCGTATACGATTCCGATCCGGCGAAAAATCCCGATGCGAAAAAGTATGACCGCCTGACCTATATGGACGTGCTCAATCAGGGCCTTGGCGTTATGGACACAACGGCGACTTCGCTCTCCATGGATAACCACATTCCGATTTTGGTATTTGCACTTTCCGATCCGGAAAATATTTATCGTGCGGTCAACGGTAAAAAGATTGGCACGATTGTAGAGGAGGACAAATCATGAAGGCTCAGCTCAATGCTTATGAGGAAAAAATGAAGAAGACACTCGACGTGCTCGCCAAGGAACTGGCGGCTGTTCGCGCAGGCCGCGCAAATCCGGCCGTGCTCGATAAGATTACGGTCGAGTATTATGGTGCACCGACGCCGCTCAATCAGGTGGCTGCGATTTCTTCGCCCGATCCTCGTTCACTTGCGATTCAGCCGTGGGACGGTTCGATTCTCAAGGCGATAGAAAAGGCAATTCAGGTATCCGATTTGGGTATCAATCCGCAGAACGACGGCAAGCAGATTCGTTTGAGCTTCCCGCCGCTGACGGAGGAACGCCGTAAAGAACTGATTAAGGGCGTTTCCAAGACGGGCGAGGAATCCAAGGTTGCGCTGCGCAATATTCGCCGCGATGCGATTGATAAGTTCAAGGCTGCGCAGAAGAAGAGCGAAATGACCGAGGACGAGCTGCACGAGGGCGAAGAGAAAATGCAGAAGCTGACGGATAAGTATGTCAAGGAAGTTGACGCCATGGTTGCCAAGAAATCCAAGGAGCTGGCCGAGGTGTGACGCTCCGTGCATCGCTCTGAAGAAAAAACAAACAACATTGGGGGGCGGCGGCATGGCCGCCCCTTTGCATGGGGGAAGTATTTGTGGGTCTGTTTACACGGAAAAAGAAAATAGCCATACCGGAGAACCGTCCCGTGCCGCGGCATATCGCGGTCATTATGGACGGCAACGGCCGCTGGGCGAAAAAGCGCGGCCTGCCGAGGCAGGCTGGGCATAAGGTTGGCGCAGAAACCTTCCGCACCATTGCAACTTACTGCAAGGATATTGGCGTGCAGTATTTTACAGTGTATGCCTTTTCAACGGAAAATTGGAAACGGCCGCAGGAGGAAGTGAACGCGCTGATGAACCTGTTCCGCACCTACTTGAAGGAAGCGGCGGAAACCATGTTTCAGCGCGGGGTCGCGGTGCGAGTGCTGGGCGATTTGACGCCTCTGCCCGAGGATATCCGTGCGCAGATCCGCGAGGTGGATGAGATTGCCGACCGGCTGGGACCGGACGCGGCGACTGCTTCCCTGTGCATCAACTACGGCGGACGCGATGAAATCAAAAACGCAGTCCGGGCTATCGCAGAGCAGGTGAAAAACGGTGTGCTGGCACCTGAGGACATCACCGAGGAGACGATTGGTGCGCATTTGTACACCGCGCATATGCCCGATCCGGATTTGATTATCCGGCCGTCCGGGGAGATTCGCACCTCGAATTTCCTGTTATGGCAGTCGGCCTATGCCGAGTATTATTTTACCGATGTATTATGGCCGGACTTTAAGACTGCCGATATGGATGCGGCGATTGATGCGTTTAATAAACGCAATCGCCGGTTCGGCGGCGTATAAACGGACGGAGCGAGGTGTAAAGATATGAAAGCAAGAGTGTTGTTCGGCGTGGTCGGCTTTGTGTTGGTGCTGCTTGCGCTGTATGTGTTTCCGTCGATCGTGCTGGAGCTGGCGGTCGCGGCACTGTGTGTGCTGGCGACGTATGAGGTGCTCGGCTCCACCAAGCTGGTGCATAACCGGCTCGAGCTGCTGCTGTGCATGCTGGTTTCACTGGGGCTGGCAATCGGCCATTTTGACATTTTGCCGCTCGATTTGCAGGACGTGGTGCAGGGCTTGATTTTCGTGCTGCTGATAGGCTCGTTCGCAATCGAATTGAAATTTCATCACGGTATGAACACTTCGCAGGTCGCATGGGGCTTTTTCGGCGCTCTGCTTGTGCCGTATCTGATGCTCAGCCTGCTGCGCATTTATCAAATGGATTTCAAGCCGATTGGGCAGGCCGATTTTCGCGCGGGGCAGTTCATTGTGCTGCTGCCGCTGCTTGCTGCATGGGGCGCGGATACCTGCGCGCTGTTCGCCGGTATGTTTTTTGGCAAACACAAACTCGCGCCGGTTGTCAGCCCGAAAAAAACCGTAGAAGGCGCGATTGGCGGGGTGATTGGCGGCGCGGTGCTGGTGCTGCTTGTCGCACTGTTGATGAATGCGACGCTTGGTTTCAAAATGCCGCTGTGGTCGGCGGTCGTGCTGGGCGCAGTCGGCGCAGTGCTGGGCGAAATAGGCGACCTGTCGTTCTCGGTCATTAAGCGGCAGACTGGCATCAAGGATTACGGCCATATCTTTCCGGGACACGGTGGTGTGCTCGACCGGTTTGACAGCGTGCTGTTTGTCGCGCCGTTCGCAGAAATCCTGTTCCGGATCATCTGGTAAGGGTGTGTTTTATGAAAAAAATTGCGATTTTAGGCTCAACCGGGTCGATCGGCACGCAAACGGTCGATATTTTGCCCTCGATTGACGCTGAAGTTGTCGCATTGACGACAAACCGGCGCATAGACTTACTCGAAGAGCAGGCGCGCGCGCTGCATCCGAAGATGGTGTGCGCGTTTGACAAAGCGGCTGCCCGCGACCTCAAGGTTAAGCTCGCGGACACAGATATTTGCGTGCTCAGCGGTATGGATGGTTTGACGGCCTGTGCGGCGGAGAGCGGCGCGGATATCGTCGTGACCGCAGTCGTCGGCATGGTCGGCTTGCTGCCGACACTGGCCGCCATCGATGCGGGTAAGGACATTGCGCTGGCCAACAAGGAGACGCTGGTGTGCGCGGGCGAGCTGGTCATGCGCGCGGCGCAGAAAAAGGGCGTCAAAATTCTGCCGGTCGATTCCGAGCATTCGGCGATTTTTCAGTGCGCGCAGGCCGCGCAGGGCAATCCGCTTGCCAAAATTATTCTGACCGCGTCGGGTGGCCCGTTTTTTGGGAAAACGGCTGCGGAAATGCGCTCGGTCACGCGCGAGCAGGCGCTTGCGCACCCGAATTGGTCGATGGGTGCCAAGATTACAATTGATTCGGCAACCATGATGAACAAGGGGCTGGAGCTGATTGAAGCAATGTGGCTGTACGGCATGCCACCCGAGGATATCGAAATCGTCATCCATCGGGAGAGCATTGTGCATTCCGCGGTTGAGTTTGCCGACGGCGCCATGATTGCGCAGCTCGGTCTGCCCGATATGCGTCTGCCGATTCAGTATGCGTTAACTTATCCTTCGCGGGTGCCTTGCAAGGTACCGCGGCTGTCGCTGGCGGAAGCGGCGAAGCTGACCTTTTATGCACCCGATTATGAGGCGTTCCCCGCGCTGAACCTTGCACGGCAGGCCGCAGCGCAAAAGGGCGACCGCGGTGCGGTGCTCAACGGTGCAAACGAAGCGGCGGTCGGCCTGTTTTTAGAGGGCCGTATCGGCTTTGCCGAGATTGCCGAGCGGGTGGCGCAGGCGCTGGATGCGATTCCGTATCGCAGCAGTATCACACTGGAGGATGTACTGGCGGCAGACCGCGCCGCACGGGAGATTGTTTTAGCGTAAAGCGGGTTTATTCTGTCCTGTGAGAGGAGAAGTATTTTGCTGCAAATCATACTTGCGATTCTGGCGTTTGGCATGCTGGTTATTGTGCATGAGTTTGGACATTTTATTACGGCCAAGCGCGGCGGGGTACAGGTCAATGAATTCTGGATCGGTATGGGGCCGACGCTGCTGAAAAAGCAGTATCATGGCACGCTGTATTGTCTTAAGGTGCTGCCGTTTGGTGGCGCGTGCGTGATGGAAGGCGAGGACAGCGAGAGCGAAAACGAGCATGCATTCGGCAAGGCAAGTCTGCCGCGGCGCATGCTTATCGTGGCCGCAGGAGCACTGATGAACTTCCTTGTCGGTTTCCTGATTGTGCTGGCGGTCATGCGGCCAAACGGACCGGATGGCGGCTATATCATCTCCACGCTCGCGTCGGTCGATCCGGCCAGCACGGCTGCGGCAGAGGGAGGTTTGATGGCAGGAGATGAAATCCTCAAGGTGGACGGCTATAAAATCCTGTTGCGCAGTGATTTTGAGGTCGCGCTTGCACGCGGCGAGGATACGACCTACGAGATTGTCGTGCGGCGAAACGGAGAGAAAATTACGCTTCCCGCAGTCAAGCTGGAGGCGACCATCGATGCAGGAAACGGACAAAAGATGATTGGCTTGACCTTTGCCGAGCAGCCGGACAGCATCGGCCTGCATTTGAGCATGGCGGTGCGCACTTCTGTCAGCTATGCGCGTATGGTTTGGGCGAGTCTCGGCATGTTGGTGAGCGGACAGGTCGGCGTAGACCAGCTTTCCGGGCCGGTCGGCGTTGCCGAGGTGATGGCGGACACAGCGAAATACAGCATGATTTCCTTTTTCCAGCTGGTTGCGTTTATTTCCATCAACTTGGGTGTGATGAATTTGCTGCCGCTGCCCGCGCTGGACGGCGGACGGCTGTTGTTTCTTATTATAGAGGCGGTGCGCCGCAAGCCGGTGCCGCCCAAATATGAAGGATATATCCATGCGGCGGGGCTGGTGCTGCTGCTGGCGCTGATGGTGTATGTGACAGGACAGGATATTTTGCGCATTGTTGCGGGAGGTTCATGAACATGAAACAGACCAAACAGATTATGGTGCGGGACGTACCCATCGGCGGCGGCGCGCCGATCGCGGTGCAGTCCATGACCAATACGGATACGCGCGACGCGAAAGCTACGCTGGGGCAGATTCGCGCGCTGACGGAAGCGGGCTGTGATATTGTGCGCTGCGCCGTGCCGGACGCGCAGGCGGCGGAAGCACTCAAAGAAATCTGTGCGGGTTCGCCGATTCCAGTGGTAGCGGATATCCATTTTGATTATCGGCTTGCGCTTGCGTCCATCGAGGCGGGCGTGGATAAAATCCGTCTTAATCCCGGCAATATTGGTGGGGCGGATCGCGTGCATGCGGTCGTGCAGGCGGCAAAGGAACGAAAGATTCCGATTCGCATCGGCGTCAATTCGGGTTCGGTGGAAAAGCATATTTTAGAGAAATTCGGCGGCCCCACGCCCGAAGCGATGGTAGAATCCGCGCTGTATCATGTCGGTCTGTTAAACGACTGCGGGTTTGATGATATTTGTATTTCGATTAAGTCGTCTTCCGTGCCGTATACCATGCAGGCGTATCTGCTGGCGCACGAAAAGACAAATTATCCGCTGCATCTCGGTGTGACCGAGGCGGGCACCGAGTACATGGGTACCATTAAATCCGCGGCAGGTATCGGCGGTCTGCTCGCGCTCGGCGTAGGCGATACCATCCGCGTATCGCTGACCGACGATCCAGTTAAGGAAATCTATGCGGCAAAGGCGATTTTGAAGGCGGTCGGCTGTGCCGAGGACGGCATCAACGTTGTTTCCTGTCCGACCTGCGGACGCACCCGTATTGACCTTATCGATATTGCCAAAGAGGTCGAGCAGCGCTGTATGAATATCCACGGCAAAAAGCTCAAGGTCGCGGTGATGGGCTGTGCGGTCAACGGTCCGGGCGAGGCGCGTGAGGCGGATCTCGGCATCGCAGGCGGCGACGGCGTCGGTCTGATTTTCCGCAAAGGAGAAATCATCAAAAAGGTGCCGCAGGATCAGTTGGTGGACGAGCTGATGAGCATGATCGAGCATTTTGAAGCATAATTCGGAGGAACGGTCAAATTGGCTGGTAAACTGATAGATTTATTTCAAAACTGTAAATTGTTGACGGAAGAACAGCATCTCGCCTCAGGCGAGGTGCGTTCTCTCGCGTTTGGAGATAATAACACGGTGATGGTGGTCGAGCTGGATCTGAAGCAGGTTGTCAGCCGAAAGACGCTTGCCAAGGCGGAAAAGCAGATTGCAAAGCAGTACGGCCTTAGCCGCGTGTGTATTGAGCCGCGTTATACTATGCCGAACGGCTTGACAGATGCATATATCCGTTCGCTTTATGAGGATATGGCGTTCCGCATGCCGTCTGCGCGCGGTTTGCTTGATTGCGGCAAGTGGCAGTATACGGACGGCGTGCTGCAAATCCCGATGGATGAGGTCAGCGAACGGCACTTTGCAAACGCGCTGCGCCATTTGGAAGCACGTATCCTGCGCGAACTGGGCGCACCCTGTCCGGTGCATGCCGTGCGGGCGGAAGTCTGTGATTTTGTGCCGGCCTCCGACGCGCCGCAGCGCGAGGAAATTTTGCAGAAAGCAATCGAGCAGGCGGCGGCAGAGGCTCCTGCCGAGCCAAAACCCAAAAAGCCGCGTCCGGCACCGCGGCAGGAGCATGCCGGTTATCAGCGTCCGCGCGCGGAAAAGGTGCGCGAGGATGATTTGATTTTCGGCAAGCTGATGCAGGACCCCATTATTTCGGTCAACGAAGCGATTGCGGCGTACGATATGGTTACCATTCAGGGCGAGGTATTCTTTACCGACAACAAGGATATCCACAGCAAAAAGACCGGCAAGGACTATGTCAAAATTGCCTTTGATATGACCGACCGCACCAATTCCGTGCGCGTGTCCAAGTTCCTCGCTGCGGACAAAGCGGGCGATACGGCATCCAAGATTAAAAATGGCCTGTACTGCACGGTGCAGGGCAAGATGGTCTACGATTCCTACGCGAAAGAGATGGTTTTGGAGCCGACCGGCATCGTCAAGGCAAAAAAGCCGGTGCGGCAGGACAAGGCCGAAGGCATGAAGCGCGTCGAGCTGCATCTGCACACCAACATGAGCGCGATGGACGGCATGACCTCGACTGCGGCGCTGTTGTGCCGCGCGGCACAGTGGGGCCACCGCGCGATGGCGATTACCGACCACGGCGTGGCGCAGGCGTTTCCCGAAGCGCTGCACGCACAGGAGGGCAAACAGAAAAGCATCATCGGGGATATGAAGATTATCTACGGCATCGAGGCGTATTACATCAACGATGAGGACACGCTTTCGGTGGTGCGTGGCAAGTCGGCCGAACCGCTGACCGGTACATTCATTGTTTTTGACTTGGAAACCACGGGGCTGAATCCCGCGAGCGAGGAAATCACCGAGATTGCGGCGGTACGTATCGTGGACGGCGCGATTCAGGACAGCTTTCAGACCTATGTCAACCCGCATAAGCCCATTCCCGAGGAAATCACTAAGCTGACCGGTATTTCGGACGAGACGGTTGCAGACGCGCCCGAACTTGCCGAGGCTGTGCCGAAATTCCTTGCATGGGCGGGCGAGGGAAAATATCCGCTCGTCGCGCATAACGCGGGCTTTGATATGGGCTTTTTGCGCACGGCCTGCAAGCGGCTCGCCATCGAGCGGGACTTCACCGCCATCGACACGCTGGAAATGAGCCGTCTGATGCTGCCGCATCTGCATAAGTTTAAGCTCAATATTCTGGCGAAGGAGCTGGCAGTCGGTCCGTTTGAGCATCACCGCGCAAGTGAGGATGCGGCCGTGCTGGGGCGCATTTTTGTAAAGCTGCTCGCGCGGCTCAAAGACGAGCTGCATGCGGTGACCACAGCGGACATCAACCCGGTTCTCGCCGCAACAACCGACCGTAAAAACAAGCTGAAAAACCTGCCGCGTTATCACTTTATCATTCTGGTGAAAAATCAGGCGGGACTGCGCAACCTATATCAGCTCATTTCCAAGAGTTTTCTGGAATACTACAATAAGCGCCCGATTATGCCGCGCAGTGAGCTGATTCGCCATCGTGAAGGGCTGATTTTCGGCTCGGCGTGCGAGGCGGGCGAGGTATTCCGCGCGCTGACGAATGGCGCGGAATGGGACGAGCTCAAGCGGCTCGCATCTTTCTATGATTATCTGGAAATCCAGCCAATCGGCAACAACCAGTTTATGATTGCCAAAGGCATGGCAAAGGATGACGAGCAGCTGCGCGACTGGAACCGGGATATCCTGCGGCTGGCCGACGAGCTGGGCAAACCCTGCTGCGCGACCGGTGACGTGCATTTCCTCGAGCCTGAGGATGAGGCGTTTCGCCGCATCCTGATGGCGGGACAGGGCTTCGGTGACGCGGACAATCAGGCGCCGCTGTATTTCAAATCCACAGATGAGATGCTCAAGGAGTTTTCCTATCTCGGTGAGGACCGCGCGTATGAGGTTGTAGTCAAGAACACGAATATGATTGCGGACCTGTGTGATGTCATCCGTCCTGTGCCGCGCGAAAACTACCCGCCGCATATCGACGGCTGCGAGGACGACTTGCGCAACATGTGTTATGAAAAGGCCAAGCGTATTTACGGCGACCCGCTGCCCGAAATGGTGCAGGCGCGGCTCGACCGTGAGCTGAATTCCATCATCGGCAACGGCTATGCGGTCATGTACATCATCGCGCAAAAGCTGGTGACGAAATCGCTTGCAGACGGTTATCTCGTTGGCTCACGTGGTTCGGTCGGCTCGTCTCTGGCGGCATTTATGTCGGACATCACTGAGGTAAATTCACTCGCGCCGCACTATCTGTGCCCGGACGATAAATACGTTGAGTGGCATGAGGAATACTCCTGTGGTGTCGACCTGCCGGACAAAATCTGCCCGAATTGCGGCAAGCCGTTGACCAAACAGGGTTTTAATATTCCATTTGAGACGTTTCTGGGGTTTGAAGGCGATAAAGTCCCCGATATCGACCTGAACTTTGCAGGTGAATATCAGTCGCGCATCCATTATTACACGGGTGAGATTTTCGGGCATGACCATGTATTCCGCGCGGGTACAATTGGTACGGTTGCGGAAAAAACCGCTTACGGCTACGTCAAAAAGTACATGGACGAGCGCGGTATCGAGTGCTCGCGCGCGGAGGAAAACCGTCTTGCGGCAGGCTGCACGGGCGTGCGACGCACTTCAGGCCAGCATCCTGGCGGTGTGGTTGTGGTACCCAAGGAAATCGAGATTTACGATGTCTGTCCGGTGCAGCATCCGGCAGACGATCCGGATTCGGACATTATCACCACCCATTTTGAATATCACTCCATCGACGCGAACCTTTTGAAGCTCGACGAGCTGGGACACGATGATCCGACCATGATTAAACATCTGGAGAACCTGACCGGCGTCAATGCGCAGGAGATTCCGCTTGATGACCCGGACACGATGAGCCTGTTCCATTCTTGCAAGGCGCTCAAGTACACGGGCGAAAACCCGGACACCGACCCGATTCTGGGCGACCTCGGCTGTCTGGCGGTGCCGGAGTTCGGCACCAAGTTTGTGCGCGGCATGGTCAAGGAGACGCATCCCTCGACCTTTGCCGAGCTGGTTTCGATTTCCGGTCTGTCGCACGGCACGGACGTATGGCTGGGCAACGCGGCGGAATTGGTTCGTAAGGGCATCCCACTGTCCGGCTGTATCTGCTGCCGCGACGATATCATGAACTATCTGATTTTGCAGGGCGTGCAGCCCAAGCTGTCGTTTAAGACGATGGAATCGGTTCGTAAGGGGAAAGGCTTGACCGAGGAAATGGAAGGCGCGATGCGCGAACAGAACGTGCCGGACTGGTACATTGACTCTTGTAAAAAAATCAAGTACATGTTCCCCAAAGCGCACGCGGTGGCCTATGTGATGATGGCGTTCCGCATCGCGTGGTTTAAGGTGCACCGACCGCTTGCGTTCTATTCGGCGTACTTTTCGGTGCGTGCCAAGGGCTTCGATGCCTCGTGCATGATTAAGGGGGACAAAGTTGTGCAGGACAAGCTGCGCGAGCTGGCGGTCAAGGAAAAGGAAAAGACCATCACCGCAGCAGAAAAGGAAATGTCCACTACGCTCGAGGTTTGTCACGAGTTTTACCGCCGCGGCTTCATTTTTGAGCCGATGGATATTTACGCATCAGATGCGACCACTTTTTTGGTAACCGAAAACGGGCTGATTCCACCGTTCACCTCGATGCCCGGCATTGGTGAACAGGCGGCGCAGAACATTGTGGAGGAGCGCAAAAACGGCAAATTCCTCTCGGCGGAAGAGTTGACCGTACGCTGCCCCAAGGCGTCCAAGGCGGTTGTCGAGCTGCTTGATCAGATTGGCGCACTCGGCTCGATGCCCAAGACTACCCAGATTTCTCTGTTTGCATAAAACTGCGGACAATAAAAGGAGGATACCACCATGGCCAAGTATGAAAAACATCTCACCGGTGACTTTGATGCAGTTCTCGATTACTTATTTGACGGTATCATGAACGGCAGTGCATCCGCTTCTTATGAGGATGGCAGCGATTGGGCAGCGGATGGTGTACGTGTGGCGGTGCGCGTGTTTGAGCGGTACAGCTGGACAGGCAGCAATCGCGTGAGCCTCAATCTAACGCTCACGGGCAGCGGGAACCGTCTGTTTTTGTCTGCCATCACCTCAGGCGGCAGTCAGGCAGTATTCTGGAAAATCAACACCATGGGTGAGGAGAGTTTTCTGGACAAGGTCATCGAACTGGCCGAAAGTTACGGCGGAGGTGCATGACCGTGTACTGGATTTGCTTCGGAGACAGTGCGAAGGGCTGCCTCGCAATGGCGCGTAAAGCCATGGAACCCTCTTTGAATGTGGAGCAGATTCTTGCGCTTTCGGATGACTATTCACAGGGCGATATTCGTGACGTGACCGACCGCGCGGCACGCGCGGATATCCTCACGCCGTGGTGCGGCGACCCCGAACTGGATGGCAAGTGGCAGGCCGAGTATCAGGCGCAGCACTGGAAGGTGCTCGAGCAGCTGGACGAGGTGGATGAGGCGGTTATCTGGTATGCGGCCGGCAACGCTTTGGAGCAATGTGGTCTGCGGTATGTGGTCAGCCGCTTGTACGGAAAGCATATTCCGGTGTGGGTGGTCGAGGTGGACTGGATGCCGGTACAGGAATTTTCCAAAGCGACGCCGATTGACCGGAATGCAGGCGCGTGTGGGATTGTTACTGACAGTCGATTGATGAACGCTGTATTTCGTCTGATGCCGCAGTTCATGCGCCGACGATATGCGGCGCGGATAGACCGGCGCAGCCGGGAGGCGAGGCAAAAGGCATCGCCGCGTGCAGGCATGGTTTATTATTCAACGGTGGGGGAAGCCGAGCCTGAAATTCTGCCCTACTTCTACAAGCGCCGCCGTCAGCTGACTGAGACCGAGCAGGCCGCGCTGCTGACCGAATGGACACGCATGCGGGAGGAAAACACGCCGCTTCGCACGATTGTGAACGGCAAGGTGCAGTCGGTATCCGAAGATTATTATGATGAAATCATTTTGTCCTGTGCGCCGGAGGAAGAAAGCCGTGCCGCCATGACGGTTGGCAAAGCGCTGGCCAAGCTCGCCGAGACAGGCAACTGGGTCAGCGATATGCTGATTTTTTCCCGCATCCGCGCGCTGGGTGCGGCGGGACGGCTGGAGATTGTACAGGACGGCGCGACATACCGCGATATGACCATCCGCAAAATCAGGGGTTGACAGATGACATACAGGTATGGTATTATTTTAGCGCGATAAAGTAATAAAGGGGTTTTGCGGTTATGAACCGTTTTCGTATTTCCACTCCCGAAGGGACACGCGATTTGCTGTTTGCTTCCTGCCGCGCACTGCGGCAGACCGAGCGCGCGATTCGTACCGCGCTGGAGGGCTGTGGATACAGTGAAGTGATTACGCCTGCGGTCGAGTATTTCGATGTGTTTGCACAGGCAAACCCGGAGCTGGATCAGGAGAATATGCTCAAGATTATTGACCGATCGGGGCGTATCTGCGTGGCGCGGCCGGATAACACTACACCGATTGCCCGCATTGCGGCAACTCGGCTGGATGACGCGGCGCTGCCCGTACGGCTGTATTACAGTCAGAAAGTGTTTCGCTCGGTCGTCGGCGGACACGGGCACAAGGGGGAGTTTCTGCAGGTCGGTGCGGAGTTTATCGGAGCGGATGGTCTGGAAGCCGACAAGGATATTCTGTCGGCAGCCTTTGGTGCGCTGACCGGCACGGGTGCGGACAGTTTCCGTATCGAGCTGGGCCACGCGGAGATTTACAAAGCACTTATCGAAGAACTGGGCGTGGATGAGCAGACGGCGGAGAGCATTCGCCGGTTGATTGAAAACAAGTCCTTTGCAGCACTGGGGGATGCGCTTGCGCCTTACGGTGAGCGGCCCGCGGCCAAGGCGCTGGGCGCAATGCCGCAGTTGTTCGGCGGCATCGAGGTGCTTGACCAGGTTGAGGCCCTGACCGGCAATGTGCGTGTGCTCGGCGCGGTTTCCTACCTGCGTCGGCTGTACAAGGCTCTGGATGCAGCTGGCTATGGCAGTCGCATCATGATCGACCTCGGTCTGGTGCATGAGATGGATTATTATACCGGTGTGATGTTCCGCGGCTATATCGGCGGCGCGGGCGCGGCCATTCTGTCGGGCGGACGATACAATGCGCTGTGCGCCAAATTCGGCAAGGATCTGCCCGCGGGCGGCTTTGGTATCGACGTGGAGAGCGTCGCGGAGAGCTTGCAAGGAGCGGCACGCCCGGAGGCAGCGACCCGTCGCGATACCGTACGCATCGCACTGACCAAGGGGCGGCTGGAAAAGAAAACGCTTTCGCTGCTCAAAGCGGCGGGCTATGATATCTCCGAGCTGGAAGCCGGCTCACGCAAGCTGATTTTCGCTCTGCCGGACGCAGGCGTAGAGATTGTGTTGGCCAAGGCGGCAGACGTTATCACCTATGTCGAACATGGCGTATGCGACATGGGTGTAGTCGGTAAGGATACAATCATGGAAAAGGGCGGCAGCTTCTACGAGATGGTCGACCTTGGTTTCGGCAAGTGCCGATTTGCACTGGCGACCAAAAAGGGCAAGGACGTGTATGGCGGCTACAAAACGCCAATCATTGCAACCAAGTATCCGGCGGTGACCAAGGCCTTCTTCAACAAGAAGAATATGGACGTGGAAACCATTAAAATCGAAGGTTCGGTGGAGCTTGCACCGCTGCTGGAGCTGGCTGATGCAATCGTCGATATCGTCGAGACCGGAACGACGCTCAAGGAGAACGGCCTTGAGGTCATTGAGGATGTCGCGCCCATCTCAGCGCGCGTTATCGTCAATCTGGCGAGTGCAAAGATGAAAAAAGCCGCCATCCAGCAGGTGATTTCCGATCTGGAAAGCGGTTTGGAGGGATAATATGTTTTTAAAAACCGTGCTCGCGGACGGGCAGGCCGAGCAGACCGTTATCCGCGAGATGAAGGCGCGCGCGGCTGGTGCGCGGGGGGATATCGAGCAGACTGTTCGCACTATTATGGACGATGTACAGGCGCGCGGCTGGGACGCGGTTTGTGAATACGCGAAGAAATTCGATAAGCGCGAGCCGTACATTATCACGCCGGAGCAGCTCGATGCGGCTTATGCTGCCTGTTCGCCCGCGCTGATTACCGCGCTTGAGAAGGCAGCGGCCAATATCCGAGATTATCATGAGCAAATGCTCGCCAAGTCGTGGGAATGGAAACGCAGTGCGGGAGAAACCCTTGGTCAGACCGTGCGCGGACTTGCGCGCGTCGGCCTGTATGTGCCGGGCGGCACGGCGGCTTATCCGTCGAGCGTATTGATGAACGCAGTGCCTGCTAAGGTCGCGGGCGTGGGTGAGTTGATTATGGTGACTCCGCCGACCGAAAACCTTTCGAATGAAGTGCTGGCAGCGGCGAAAATCGCGGGCGTGGATACCGTTATCGCGATTGGCGGCGTGCAGGCAATTGCCGCACTGACCTACGGCGCTGGCTTTATCCCGCAGGTGGATAAGATTGTCGGCCCGGGCAATGCCTTTGTTGCGGCGGCGAAAAAGCTGGCTTTCGGCACGGTGGATATCGACATGATTGCGGGGCCGAGTGAGGTGCTGGTGATTGCCGACCATACGGCCAATCCCACTTGGGTCGCGGCCGATCTTTTGAGTCAGGCTGAACACGATAAGCTCGCTTCCGCCGTGCTGCTGACCGATTCGATGGCACAGGCGCAGGCGATTTCGTGCGAGATGGAGCGGCAGGCAAAGCTGCTGCCGCGTTATGACATCATCAAGGAAAGCGTACAAAATTACGGCTGCGCAATTGTGTTTGATGATTTGAAGGATGCCTGCAAAATGGCGGATGTCGTCGCGCCCGAGCATCTGGAGGTCGTGACGGCAAATCCGCGTGAATGGTTGCCATATCTGCACAATGCAGGCGCAATTTTCCTCGGTCAGTACGCGCCCGAGCCGCTTGGCGACTATATGGCAGGCCCCTGCCATGTGCTGCCGACCTCGGGGACGGCGCGGTTTTTCTCGCCGCTTTCGACCGATACGTTTTTGAAGAAAACCAGCGTGATTGAGTATACGCGCGACGCACTTGCGGGTTATGCACAGGATATCATCGTGCTGGCGCAGAGCGAACATCTGGACGCGCATGCGAACTCCATTGCAGTGCGTTTTTCGGAGGAGGACGAGAATGAGAAAGGCTGAAATCACGCGCAAAACCAAAGAAACCGATATTACACTTTCGCTTGCTCTGGAGGGCGGCGAGCGTAAGATTGACACCGGCATCGGCTTTTTTGACCATATGCTGAACAGCTTTGCCGTGCACGGTGGCTTTGGCCTGACGCTTATCTGCAAGGGCGACCTCGAGGTCGATGGACATCATACGGTCGAGGACTGCGGCATTGTGCTCGGACAGGCGCTCGCGCAGTGCTTGGGAGACAAAGCGGGTATCGCGCGTTTCGGGCAGGCGTTTGTGCCAATGGACGAGGCGCTCGGCTTCTGCGCGCTGGACATTTCAGGTCGTCCGTATCTGGTGTTTGACGCGCCTATGCCGCAGTCGATGTGCGGGACATATGATACCTGCCTGACGGTGGAATTCATGCGCGCGCTCGCTGTGAACGCAGGACTGACGCTGCATCTTAAGGCCGAATACGGTGATAATGCGCACCATATCACGGAAGCGCTGTACAAGGCGCTTGCGCGCGCGCTCAAACAGGCGGTGACGGTGACGGGCGGCGGCGTGCTGAGCGCAAAAGGAGTGCTGTAATGAGCTATATCGCAATTGTGGACTACGGTGCGGGAAATCTGATGAGCGTACATAATACGCTGGATTTTCTGGGCTATGAGAACAAAGTCGCGGACACGCCTGCGGTGATTGAGCAGGCTTCCGGCGTGATATTACCGGGCGTGGGCGCATTTCCGGACGCAATGGACGCACTGCACGCTTCAGGACTGACCGACGCAGTGCTGCGCGCGGCGGAAGAAAAGCCGTTTTTGGGCATTTGTCTCGGTATGCAGATGCTGTTCGAGGAGTCGGATGAGGTGCGGCTCTGTAAAGGCCTTGGGTTGCTGCCCGGACGCATCGAGCGTATCCGAACCGAACTCAAGCTGCCGCAGATTGGCTGGAACGCGTTGGAGGTGCTGCGTCCGAATGCGATGACCGAGGGCGTTGCAAGCGGGGACTATGTATATTTCGTGCATAGCTTCATGGCGTGCCCGGCAAAGGAAAGCGATTTGGCCGCGGTAACCGACTACGGTGCGCAGGTACCTGCAATGGTGGCGCGCGGCAATCTGTTCGGTTGCCAGTTTCACCCGGAAAAAAGCGGAAAAGTAGGACTGTTGATGCTTCAAAACTTTGCAAAACTGACGGAGGTGGGGAAATGAAGTTTATCCCGGCGATTGATTTGAAGGACGGACAGTGTGTGCGTCTGAAAAAGGGCGATTATGATACTGTACACAAGGTGGCTGAGGACCCGGTCGAGACCGCGCGAAAGTTTATGGCGGCGGGCGCAACCATGATCCACATGGTTGATTTGGACGCAGCCAAAGACGGTTCGCATGCCAATTATGGCGTGGTTGAGCGCGTCATTCGTGAAACCGGCGCAACCGTTGAGCTGGGTGGCGGCGTTCGCTCCATGCAGGATGTCGAGGCTGTTCTTGCGCTGGGCGTGAAGCGCGTCATCATTGGCTCAGCGGCGGTGCGTAACCCGCAGTTTGTGGCGGAAGCTGTCAAAAAATATGGAGATAAGATTGCGGTTGGCATCGATGCGAAGTCCGAAACCGTGCGCACGGATGGCTGGCTGGGTGACAGCGGCGAGAACTACATTTCGTTTGCCGAGCGTATGGAATCCTACGGCGTCAAGACGATTATTTTTACCGACATCGACAAGGATGGCATGCTGGCGGGGCCGAACTTCGACCAGCTGGCTGCACTGCGCGCGACCGTATCCTGCCGCATCGCAGCGTCGGGCGGTGTGTCCACGCTGGAGGATATTCGCCAGCTCAAGCGGCTGGGAATTGATGCGGCGGTTGCGGGCAAGGCGGTTTACACGGGAAAACTGGATCTGTCGGCGGCGATTAAGGAGGCCGAATAATGCTGGCCAAACGCATCATTCCCTGTCTGGATGTGAAGGATGGACGGGTGGTTAAGGGCGTCAACTTTGTCGGCCTGCGCGATGCAGGCGATCCGGTGGAGCTGGCGAAATTTTACTCGGCGGAGGGCGCGGACGAGATCGTATTCCTTGATATTACGGCGACGAGCGACGGCCGCGATACGATTGCGGACGTGGTACGCCGGACCTGCCGTGAAGTATTTGTGCCAGTCACCGTGGGCGGCGGCATCCGCACGGTGGATGATTTCCGCGACATTCTGCGCGCGGGCGCGGACAAGATTTCGGTTAACTCCGCGGCAGTCAAAAATCCCGGCTTAGTGGATGCTGCTGCGGAAAAATACGGCAGCCAGTGTGTGGTCGTTGCGATCGACGGTCGCCGAACGGGAAAAACGCCGTCGGGCTTTGAGGTGTATGTCACAGGCGGTCGCACGCCGACCGGTATAGATGCAGTCGCATGGGCGCGCGAAGTGTATGAGCGCGGCGCAGGTGAGATCTTGCTCACTTCGATGGACAAGGATGGAACGAAAAGCGGCTTTGACCTTGAACTGACGCGCGCGGTGGTGGATGCGGTCGGCATCCCGGTGATTGCATCGGGCGGCTGCGGTGCGCTCGATCATTTTTCCGAGGTATTCGAGCAAACAGGCTGCGATGCAGCACTGGCCGCCAGCCTGTTTCACTACGGTGAGTTGACTGTGGGCAAGGTCAAGGCCCATCTGCGCGAAAAAAACATTCCGGTGAGGTTATAAATCATGGATTTGAGCAAGTTTTTTGTGAAGGCGCCGCTGATTCCGGTTATCTGTCAGGATGAGCGAAACGGCGAGGTACTCATGCTGGGCTATGCCAACGAGGAAGCCCTCAAGCTGACCATGGACACCGGTACAGCGTGGTTTTTCTCGCGCTCACGACAGAAGCTGTGGAATAAGGGCGAAACTTCGGGCAACTTCATTTTTGTGCGCAAAATTCTGTCCGATTGCGACGATGACACGCTGATTTACGTCGGCACCCCCAAGGGGCCGGTCTGCCACACGGGCAACCGTACCTGCTTCTATACCACTCTGTGGGAGAAAGGGGAGCAGGCGTAATGGCGTTCCCTTTGGTAAGCGTGACGGGTTTTGTGGTCGGCGCCGTCGTGGTGATTGCGCTGATTGCGGTACTCGTGCTGCTGGTGACCAAGCGGCAGTGAGCAGAGAAAAACGATAAGGAGGACGAATAACATGAATTCGTTTGAACAGATGGAGGCGGTTATTGCACAGCGCCGTGCAGAGCCGCAGGAGAATTCCTATACTTGCTACCTGTTTGAAAAAGGATTGGATAAAATCCTTAAAAAGGTGGGTGAGGAGTGCGCGGAGACTATCATCGCCGCAAAAAACGGCAACAAGGAGGAGTTGGTCGGTGAGATCAACGACGTGTTCTACCACATGATGGTGATGATGAACGAATGCGGCGTCACGCTCGCGGACGTGTGCGCAGAGATGGATGTACGCGCGCAGAAGATCGGCAACCTCAAGCAGTTCCACGTATCCGATCATAATACCTGACTGTACAACCGAACGAATCCCTTTTGCTTGCCTGTTGCCGGGAAACATGGTATGCTTGTGTGGAGGTGAAAGAATCATGCGCAGAAAAGACAGAGAAATTACAGGACGGGAGAATATCGAGCCGGTTTTACAGGCGTGCAAAACTTGTCGCTTGGCAATGATTGCGGACGGCGCGCCGTATGTGATTCCGCTCAATTTTGGTTATACATGGGATGAAAGCGGACTGACCATCTATTTCCACAGCGGCATCAAGGGAAAGAAAATCGACGCATTGCGTGCCGACCCGCGTGTGTGCTTTGAGATGGATACTGAAATGGGCGTGACCGGCGAAGGGGATTTGGCCTGTCGGTACAGTTATGCGTTTTCCTCGGTTGTGGGCTATGGCAGTGTGCAGTTTGCGCAGAATAACGAGGAGAAGCGGTGCGGATTTGATGTGATTATGAAGCATCAGACCGGACGCGACGGCTGGAGCTATACCGATGCTGCTCTGTCTGTGGCAGAGGTGTTCTGGGTGCATGCGGATTCGTTTGAGGGTTCGCAAAAGCTGCCCAAATGATATAATATATTGTGCAAACGCGAAACGCCGGAGGCCAGTGAACTGCACCCCATTTGTTAGACAGTATGATATACTGGATAACAAGTGGGGTGCTTTATTATGCCAAAAGGAATACCAAACAAACGCTACACACCAGAATTCAAGAAGAT
>NZ_JBQKJR010000006.1:0-101604 GCF_052117165.1 Agathobaculum sp. LCP25S3_E8 | reverse complement strand
CTACATCCCGATCCATTTTTCCTCGTTCCAGCATTGCTCTCACCACCTATTCCTATTTTACCGCGCTCAAACGAAAAAGCCCAGCTTTTGCTGGACTTTTTCGACAGACTGAGCGTTGCAGAATAATGCATTCTGCAACGCCTTCTTTTGTCTAATTTGCAGTCAAAAGCAACTGGAATCGGAAGTTTAAATTGCTCATGTGTCCGCCAGAGTCTGTTCCATGCTATGCCATAGCTTTTCCATGATATCCACCAGCGCATTTTGTTCTTCACTTGACAGCTTTTTGAATGCGGACAACTCCACATTTCGCATCGTTCTGCCGATGCGGCGTCCGGAGGCACGTCCTTCTTCGGTCAAAGTGATTACACGACTGCGGCGATCGTTTTCCGCAATGCTGCGGCTGACCAGACCGCGCTGCTCCAGACTATCCACCACACTGGTAACCGTTTGACGGGACAAATGCAGCTCCCGGCTCAATTCGTTTTGTGTCATGGGTGTACGATGCTTGTACAGCAGGGTCAGAATATTCATGATGTTAGAGGTCACGCCGCAGGAAGTCGCTATCTGATCGTAGGCGGCATCTATTCCTCTCCAACTTTTGTAATATCGTTCAAATAAATCGTTTTCCCAACGCTCCATCACAGTTTCACACCTTAATATTGTTTAATAGATCCCTTTATTTATTATACGCTAATTATGATATTCCAGTCAATACCATAAGCATACAGAACAAAAACGAGGTGGGTTTTCTAGTCAAGTATACAAAATAAATAAATAGCGGTAAAACCACTTGATTTTTTTGGGTTAAGTTATATAATTAAATCATCCGATATCAGACAAGCTGAAATCGGATTGACTGGGTAAGGACAATCAAATATCGAACAAAGAGAAAGGGAGCATTAGAATGGATTTTACACTGAGCAAAGAGCATCGCGCGTTGCAGGAAAAAGCAAGAGAGTTCACCGAGCAGGTACTGTTCCCGTATGAGTTGGAGTGTGAACAAAACAACGGTATTTCCCCCGAGACACATAAGTATATCACTTCTCAGGTTATGGAGTGGGGCTTCAACGCAACCAACCATTCCAAGGAGCACGGCGGCACTGGTTATACCCTGTTTGAGCAGGCACTGATCAGCGAGCAGCTCGGTATGGCGACGGGCGCTATCTGGGATGCAGTTCCGCAGCCTTCCTTCCCGATGAAGTTCGGTACGCAGGAGCAAATCGAAGAGTATCTGATTCCGACCTGCCAGTGCAAGCGCCGTGATGCGTATGCAATCACCGAGGCGGACGCCGGCTCTGACCCGACTCAGTGCCAGACCACCGCAGTCAAGTGCGACGGCGGTTATAAGATCAATGGTGAAAAGTGGTACGTAACCGTTGGTGATATCGCAGACTTCCTGCTGGTACATACCCATCTGGACGGTGACCCGAATAAGGCAACCGTATTCTTTGTTGAAAAGGATGCTCCGGGCGTCAGCATCAAGCGCACGCCGGAATACACCCACCACTTTGCGTTCAAGCATCCGGAATTCCTGTTCGAGGATGTTGTAGTTGACGAATCCAAGATCCTCAAGGGCATCGGCGAAGGCTTCAACATGACCAAGGACTGGTTCGTAGAGGCTCGCTTGGGCATTGCCGCTCGCTGCGTCGGCGGTGCACAGCGCGTACTGAAGGAAGCAAACGACTGGGCAGCTACCCGCGTACAGGGCGGCCACGTCATCCGTGACTACCAGGTAATCGAGCATATGCTGGTTGACATGACCATGGATATCATGGCTGCAAAGAGTCTGCTGTATCGTGTATGCTGGGAGATTTCCGGCGATATGGATCGCAAGCTCAAGCACGCTCGTGCATCCGCTATCAAGCTGTGGTGCTCCGAGATGGTCAACCGCGTAACCGACAAGGGCGTTCAGATTCTGGGCGGCCGCGGCTACATGAGAGAGAACGCTATCGAGCGTCTGTGGCGTGACCAGCGCGTTGACCGTATCTGGGAAGGCACTTCCGAGATTCAGCGCAACGTTATCGGCGGTCAGATCAAGAAGCGCGGCATCGAGCTGTACACTGGCTGGGCTTACGAGGAGTAATTGAATCATCTAACCGTGAGGCTTTCTTCTCACAGTAATAGGAGGTTGCTATGTTTCCTTTAGAAGGAATAAAAGTGCTCGATTTGATGACACTTTCCGGTTACTGCGGGATGGAACTGGCTGATTACGGAGCGGAAGTTATCAAGGTGGAATCTCCGAATACCGGTGATCCGCTGCGGGCACTGGCGCCATTAAAAAATGGCGCCAGTGTTCATCATGCCTTCCGCGATCGTGGCAAAAAAAGTATCACGCTGGATCTGACACATCCTGAGGGAAAAGAGATTTTCAAAAAGCTGGTGGCACAGGCAGATGTCGTTTTGGAAAATTTCCCACCCAATTGGATGGACGAACTGGGCTTAGGATATGATGTGCTGTCAGCTA
Organism: Agathobaculum sp. LCP25S3_E8; assembly: GCF_052117165.1. NCBI lineage: Bacteria > Bacillati > Bacillota > Clostridia > Eubacteriales > Butyricicoccaceae > Agathobaculum > Agathobaculum sp. LCP25S3_E8. The sequence goes on along the minus strand of NZ_JBQKJR010000006.1, from coordinate 99,140 downwards.
TCAAGCCATCTCTCGTATATGGACGTATTTCCGCATACGGTTCGACCGGAGAAAAGACAGATTTGCCGCAGTATGATCTGCTTGCGCAGGCAAAAAGCGGTGTGATGCACTTCACCGGATTTCCGGAAAACCCGCCGACCCGTATCGGCTTTTCAATCTCCGAACGATATGCAGCCAGCTTCCTTTCCTCGGCTGTATGTATTGCCCTTTATCATGCGAAAAGCACGGGCGAGGGGCAGATCGTGGAAACAACGCTTTGTGGTTCCGCGATTGCGATTTCGGAGGATAAGGTGATTACTTATGGCGCAGAACACGAAGATCCGATGCGTACCGGCAATGCACATCCGCTGATAAATCCATATGACATCCTCAAATGCAAGGATGGTTATGTGGCCATGGGCATTTCTTCCGATGCGCAATGGGCGAAATTCTGCGATGCATTCGGGCGTCCTGAATGGAAGGTAGATGAATTATACTGCTCCAATTTGGTGCGTGGCTACCATTATTTCGGCGACCTGCGTGTCAAACTGGAAGATTTGTTCTCTAATTACACGATGCAGGAAATTGCGGATATTTGTGATGAAACACTGATTCCGGGTACGATGTGCAGCACCACCAAGGAAGCATTGCAGCAGCCACAGCTTAGGGTGCGCAACATGATTGTTTCGGTCAATGATGCCGAGCTGGGCGCGGTTGAGATGCCGGGCAAGCCGGTCAAGTTCGCCGGGCAGGAGGAGGATGACCTGCGCGCAGCACCTACTGTGGGAGAGCAGAACAAGGAACTTTACGCAGCGCTCGGATTGGATTTGTCTGCACAGGCTGCCTTGCATGAGCAGGGTGTAATTTGAGTGGCGGCGCAACGAATACTGAAGGAGAGTGACAAATGAAGAACGGACCTCTCAAAGGAATCAAGGTGCTCGATTTTTCACAGGTGCTTTCCGCTCCGTTCTGTGGAATGATGCTGGCAGACATGGGTGCGGAAGTGATCAAAATAGAGCGTCCCGGCGCCGGTGATATATCGCGTGAGTATGGACCCTATGTCAATGACATCAGCTTGTACTTCTGCCAATATAACCGTGGGAAAAAGGGAATCGCAATTGATATGCGTTCGGAGGAAGGCAAGCGCGTTGTACTGGATCTTGTCTCTCAAGTAGATGTTGTCATAGAGAACTTTAAAGCAGGAACCCTCGAAAAGCTTGGAATCGGCTATGATAAAATGATAGAGGTCAATCCCGGCCTGATTTATGGTTCGATTTCCGGTTTTGGCACATATGGGCCGCTTTCCCACCTGCCATGCATGGACATTATTGCGGCCGCACGAAGTGGCCTTGTCGCACAGAGCGGTCAGGCAGGCGATGCGCCGATAAAACCCGGATTCTCCATGTGCGATACATGGGCCGGACTACAGTTGCTGCGCGGTTTATCGATGGCACTGCTGTATAAGCAAAGGACGGGAAAAGGGCTTCGCGTAGATATTGCCATGTTGGACTGTGCGTTCTACATGTGCGAAGCATCTGTGTTGGAACACTCACTGACCGGCAAGTTTTCTGAAAGAACCGGCAATCACCATGCGTGGTATGCTCCTTATGGAGAATTTGCTGCGAAGGATGGAAATATCGTAATCGCGGTGACAGACGAGGACGCATGGCAGACTTTGTGCAGCACGTTGGGGCTGGATGCACTTGCAGCGGATCCTCGCTTTATCAATAACGAGCAGCGTGTGGCCAACCGGGATGCACTGATTGCGGAGCTTGAAAAAGCGACAAGCACAATGGGTCGATATGAGATGGAAGAAAAGCTGCACAGAAGCGGAGTTCCCGCAGCGGCGGTGCAGTCGCTGCAAGAGTTTGACAACGATCCGCAGACCAGACAGCTCAATGTTATCACTCAGGTCACCCAAGAAGGCGTAGGGGAGTGCACTGTAACCAATACGCCTATCCTATTCAGCAAGACTCCGGTTGATTGCAATGCTTCTGCGGCCGGATTCCCGGGTGCGAACAGCAGGGAAATCCTCAGTGAGCTGGGATACAGCAGCGAGAAGATCGACAGCCTGATAGCAAGCGGTGCTGTTGCGCAAGCGGTTTGATAATTGCTGTAAATCAGATGAATGATCCACCTGATGCTCGTAACCTGTCAAGAAGGAAACGGTGCATTGGGTGGATTTTTTTGAAAGGGATATGTTTGTGAAAGCTGTTGAACTGATTTCTCCGGATAAGCAACAATGTGTGAAATGTTCTGCCTGCATTGATATCTGCCCCATGCGTGTCATCGAGATGGATGAGGAAGGGTATCCCCGTGCGGTTGGCAAAGCATTTTTAACATGCATCAACTGCGGCTACTGCGTGGATGTCTGTGCGCCGGGCGCGCTGCTTCACAGAGTGCGTAAGCGTTCGATTAACGCCGCGGCAGCGCAGCGGGCAGCGCAAAAGCGCTTGAACAGAACCCGGGAATACAGACAGAAGCAAGGAGAATCGAAATGAGACGGGATTGTATCTTTTTTTGCCCGATCCGTGTCCGCTTTGGCGAAGTAGACAGACAGGGCATTGTATACAATGGGAATTACGTGGCATACACCGATCTGGCTTTCGAGGAGTTCCTTCGATCCAAGGGATATTCCTACCGGGAACTGGCGGAAAAACATGGTTCAGAAGTATGTCACAAAAAATCCACCTATGAATTTGTTGCCAGCGCGTACGAAGGGGATATGCTCGAAGTTGGTATCAGCAAGATTAAGATCGGCAGGAAAAGCTTCACCATGCAGTTTGAAATATACCGGCAGGGGGAAGATGACTTGCTCCTTTGGGCAGAATCCGTATACGTTGGTTATGATGTGGAAAACCGAACCAGTCGCCCGATTACCGATCTGATGCGTGCTCTGTTGACCAACTGACCGCATCAAAGCGCTGTAGGCGACGATTTTCACGAAAGATAACACGCTATGGGGAGGCGAGCAATACCATGGATAATAAACAAAACAAGAAAAATGCGGATGTGGAAGTCGGTTTGATTGTTGTGAGTGTGGCAATACTGGCTGCTTTCATTATCTTCATGATCTTCAATCCGGAGTCTACTCTCAATGTCATTTCCTCATTCTTCAATCTGATGATTTCGGTGCTGGGGCCGTTCTTTGAACTTATCGCAGTTGTCGCATTCCTTGTCGGTTTGTATTTGCTATTTGGAAAGTATGGCAAGGTACGTTTGGGCAACTGCAAACCCGAATATTCCAACTTCAGCTATTTTTCGATGATGTTGTTGGCATCGCTCGCTTCGGCTGCGCTGTACTGGTCGTTCACAGAATGGGCGTATTATTATCAGTCGCCCGGACTGGGGATGGAGGCGTTCAGCGTGGAAGCGCTGGAATCCTCTCTCGGTTATCAGTTCTATCACTGGGGTATTGTCAATCAGGCAATGTATACGGTGATGGGCGTTGCCATTGCTTATGGCGTTTATGTACGGAAACTGCCCTCGTTCCAAACCAGCGCGGTGTGCTGCGCTATGCTGGGTGAGAAGGTCAAGGGCAAAACGGTCATTGGCAAAATCATCGACTTCCTTGTTATTTTTGGTATTCTGGGCGCGCTGAGCTCCTCTTTGGGCTTGGCTGTCCCGCTGGCAACCGGCGGTCTCAAGCAGCTGTTTGGCTGGGAGGCAACCCCGGTGGTTCAGATTGGCGTTATTGTATTCATTGCAATCGTTTATAGTATCACCTCGTTCCTTGGCACAAAGCGCGGCATGCAGACAATCAGCAATATTGCATCCGTGGTTTGTGTGGTATTCCTCCTGTATGTACTGTTCATGGGGCCGACGACTTTCATTTTCAAAAATATCGTTAACTCGCTCGGTCATATGCTTGAAAAGCTGCCGCGCATGGCGCTTTTCACCGACCCCATCAATAACACCGGTTTTGCGGAAAGCTGGACCATCTACTTTGTTGCGTTCTATCTGAACTATGTGGCAATGATGGGCATTTTCATTGCAAAGGTTTCCAAGGGTCGCACAATCCGCGAGATTGCGCTCTACACAATCTTTGTTATGACGGCCGGCGGTATTGGAATTTTCGGTATCAATGGTAGCTTCTCGATTTTCACCCATCTGCAGGAAACTGTGGATGTGGTTGGCCTGGTCAACAGCGGCATCGGAGACGCGGCGATTTACAGCATTCTGGAAGTGCTGCCTTTGGGCAAAACGCTTCTGCCGTTCCTCATTCTGGTGCTTATTGTCGGCTTTGTGGCGCCGTCCATGGACTCGGCATCACTGGCGCTGGCAGAAACAGTTACAAAACGGGGTACCCCCAAGATGGCGCTTCGGTTGTTCTTCTGTGTTCTGCTGGCAGTGATCCCCATGTCGATCATTCTGGTTGGCGCGGATTTCACGGCGATCAAAAATATTGCCATTATTATTTCGGCGCCTTTCCTAATTATACTTGTAGGAACCATGGTTGGTCTGTTAAAATGGTTACGGCACGATGATCGCATTGGTCTGCATGCCGAGATCATTGCCCTGCACGAAGCAGAGCAGAGACAGGAGGAACTGTCCGGCGATAGCGAAGCTGCGGAGGAACAGATCCCCGTGCAGGAGCACATTCTCGTGCAGGAGACGGTCGAAGAGTCCTAATTTATTACAATCAGCTGGGACAGACAGGCGTGCCATGTGCATGCCTGTCTGCTCTGGAGTCAGGAGAAACACATATGAGAGATTTGTTTTTTGGCGAGGAAGCAAGACAAATGCTTCAAGATGGCGTAGATCAAGTTGTAGATGCAGTTAAGATCACACTGGGACCACTGGGCAGAAATGTTTTGGTGGACAGTTCTTCCGGAGTGCCGTTCATTACAAATGATGGCGCAAGCGTTATCAATGATATGCAATTGACTGACATTGCGGAAGATCTGGGTGCACAGATGATCAAGCATGTCGCACTCCGCACCAATGAAGCGGCTGGCGATGGATCGACTACCGCGATGCTGCTGACACAGGCGATTATTCGCGAAGGGGTTCACAACCTTGCGGCGGGTGCCAATCCCATACAGCTTCGTCGGGGCATGCAAGGCGCGGTCGACGAGGTAGTACGGTATCTGGAGGAGCATTCGTACAAGCTGGCCACGCGGGATGATATTGCGCACATTGCGGGTGTTTCTGCTGACGACGAACAGATTGGAAGCATGATTGCAGATATTATGGAGCAGCTCGGCGCGGATGGCGTGATCACGGTGGACGAATCCAGCACGATGGAAACCTCCTGCGAGATCGTTCGCGGTACGCGGTTTGACAAGGGGTATCTGTCGCCTTACATGGTGAGTGATCAGGAGAAGATGGAAACCGTATTCGAGAATGCGTATCTCCTGTTTACTGATAAAAAGATCACCGAACTGCAAGAAGTTCTGCCGATTTTGGATCAGGTTGCGCAGCAGCATCGCCCGCTGGTCATTGTGGCGGAGGATGTCACGGGCGAGGCGCTCAAGGCGCTCATTATCAATAAGCTCAAGGGCGCAATCGATGTAGCTGCGGTGCGCGCGCCGGGCTTTGGCGAGCGGAAAAAGGCGTTGGTAGACGATATTGCGCTGATTTCGGGCGCGGTTGTCATCCGCGAGGAAACCGGCTATGATTTGAGCCATGCCACAATGGACATGCTTGGTCGGGCGGATAAAGTCATCATTCGAAAGGACAGCACGCTGATCGTCGGGGGCGCGGGCAATCGTGACGAAATTGACAGCCGAATCGAGATGCTCCGGCGCATGCTGGCACAGGCGAAGGATGAGTTCGCGGTGGATCGCGCTCGTGAGCGTTTGGGCAAGCTGGCAGGCGGCGTGGGCCTGATCCATGTTGGCGCAGCGACCGAGCTGGAGCTGAAGGAGAAAAAGCATCGCGTGGAAGACGCGCTGAATGTCACCCGCGCTGCGCTGGAGGAAGGCGTTGTGGTCGGCGGCGGCGTGGCCTACTGCGATGCCTGCACACAGGTTGAGGCATATGCGGCGCAGCTCACGGGGGACGAAAAGGTCGGCGCGCAGATCATCTGCACTGCGTTGACCAAGCCGGCTGCTCAGATTGTGGAAAATGCCGGCGGAGACGGCGATTCCGTTGTGACAGAGATTCGACGGCTGGAGCCCGGAATGGGAATGGATGTCTGCACGCATACTTATGTCAACATGATTGAAGCCGGTATTATGGATTCGACCAAAGTGGTGCGTCTGGCGCTGCAAAACGCGGTTTCCATGGCGAGCACTTTCCTGACCACCGAAGTGAATGTGATCGATCCGGTTGATGAGGAATGGCTGCGCACCGGTGGCGCGAGCCGACGCAAGAGCACGCATTGATAGAGGATAAAAGCACGTTATTCACCTTGAGTATGCAGATAAGCGCAAGTCTTTCTGACGAGTAAAAAGAAACCTCCTGTTGCAGCAATGCTGCGACAGGAGGTTTTTTTCATACTGTGGCTTACAGCCATCCGCTTTTACGCCAGGAACGAAACTCCGTAAGCGCCAATGCAATGCTGAGCAAAAAAACCAGCGTATCTGTAATGGGAACGGCATATAAAGCACCATCCAGACCAAAACTGCGGGAGAGCAGCAGCGCCAGCGGAATGAGAAACACCCCTTGCCGTACCAGAGGAATCATCAGCGAGTGTACAGGTTTGTCGATGCTCTGAAAAAAGGATGCTGTGGTCATATGCAGACCGTAGAGGAAAAAGGTCATCATATAAATCCGGAAAATGTGGGCGGCGCAATCCAGATACAGGGGATTATCCGAGACAAAGAGCATACCGATTTGCCGGGGGAGTACCATGAAGACCAGAAAGCATACAGCGGAAATGATGAGCGCAATCCGACTGGCCAGCAGATATGTCTGATGTACCCGCGTGTAGTGTTTGGCGCCGAAGTTAAAGCCGTTGATGGGCTGTACGGCGGAGGAGACACCCACAAACATCGAGTGGGCGATTTGGTATACTTTCATCATCATGCCGTAAACCGAAAGGGCAATGTCGCTGCCAAAGGCGCTCCATGCACCGTACTGACGCATCAGGTTGTTCATGGTGATTTGTACCAGTGCCATCATCGTCTGCGTCAGCAGGCTTGGAAAGCCTAACGCCACGATACGTCCGGTCAATGCAGGCGTGGGGCGCAGAGCGGATTTGCGAATGCGGACGGTACGCATATGGCGCAGATAAAAGAGGCACATACAGCCGGCGGCTGTCTGTCCCACCGCTGTGGCAATACCGGCTCCTACGACACCCATTTGTAGTGGGAAAATGAAAATAGGATCCAGAATCAAGTTGATAACGGCGCCCACAATCATACACTTCATGGTGTACTGAGGGGCACCGTCCGCGCGGATGATGGCGGTGAACGCAGGGCACATCAGCTGGAACGGCACGCCCCATGCGATCGCCCGCAGATAGGAGACTGCCTGCGTATAAGCGGTTTCCGTGACGCCGCACAGAACCACCAGCTGCGGGGCGAAGATGCCAAACACCAGCGCGCAAAGAATGCCGCTGCCGATAATTAAAGTCAGTGCGTGCGACATGGTTGCATCTGCCGTTTGCTGCTGCTTGCGGCCCAGGCACAGACTGATATTGGCCGCGGCCCCATCCCCCAGCAGCAGCGAAATTGCGTTTACCAGAATCATAAGCGGAAACGCGACGTTGGTAGCTGTCATGCCGGTGATGCCAACGCCTTGCCCGACAAAAATCTGATCAACGATGTTGTAAAGATAGTTGACCATGAGTGTCAGTGCTGTGGGAATAGAATATCGCACTAACAGCGCGGAGATCGGCTCTGTTTCCAGCGGGTTTGCGTTTTGTACCGGTTTATCCATGATGACGGCCTCCTTTTTGGTTCCTTGCCACCGAATAAGCCGGATAAATCGTAAAGCAGCCGTTGATTGCTATCCAACGGATGCAATACCGGCTGCTTCGTGTTCTTTCATCGTGCACGAGAAGCTGCCGGTGATGCCGGCGGCTTTCTTCTCCCATCCAGACCTGACTGTTGGCCCCGGGATTGCACCGGGTTAGCTTGCGCTCGCGGGCTTTGACCGCCAGTAGAGAATACTCTCGTTTCCGAAGAAAGGAATATACCATTTTATAAAGCCATTATAGCAGAAAATCCTGCCCTGTCAACCGGCCAAAAACCAATCTTTGTGCAGAAATATTGTGCATCATGAACGAACGTTCGGCCGGTCGGCGAAGATACCGGTTGGGGCTGTACTGCCTGTACCCCTTCTCATTGCCAACCGTCTGAGCCGAACTGTTCCACGTTTTCCGCTGTAATCAACTCGACCGGCACAATGATTTCGCTTTCGTAGGCTTGGTCGGACAGAATCTGGTATATGACCTGCGCTGTCGTCTGCCCGATTTGAATGGGAGACTGGGCGACTGTTGCTGTCATCACACCTTCGAAAATCATATTTTTAGCTTCGGGAGCGCCGTCTACGCCGTAAACCAGCGTGCGATCCAGTAAATGCCGCTCCTCCAGCGCAGCCATCGCCCCTAACGCTGTCGGATCGTTGAGCGCCATCACCACATCAATCGTCGGGTCGGCATCCAGCAGGCCGTCCAGCGCCGGCATGGCAAGCTCCAGCTGACCGTCACTGCTCGCGCGGCCAGCGATCTGATACTGTGGATGCGCGGCGATGGTGTCGCAAAATCCTTGAATGCGGTCGACCGCCGACTGAGCGGTCGGGTGCTCCAGTAGGGCGATGCGTGCGGAATCACGGGTGCGCATCAGATGTTCGGCGCATAATACACCCGCGCCGTAATTGTCCGAAGCGATCGTGCAGGCAACCAGCGAAGGGTCACTCACCTGTGAATCCACAATCACAACCGGAACGTCTGCATCCCGCGCTTCCTCCAGTGCAGGACGAATCTGCTGAAAATCCACCGGGTTAATCACAAGAAGATCAATTCCACCTGCAAGCAGTTCGTGAATCTGGTCATTTTGTTTATCCTGATCGAGTGCAGGGTCGCGCGTGAGCAGAATATCGCCGCGGCTTTCGATCATCAACCGCAGCTCCTCGTCAATGACGCTGTAAAACGGGTTGTTCATTGTCATATAGGTCGCGCCGATCCGCAGCGGTGTTTCCTGCTGTTCTTTCCATGCGCCCAGCGTCAGGCACAGCCATGCCGTCAGCACGATGCCGCACACAGCAAGAAACAGTCGTCTCCATTTCATCGCCAGCCCCCCTTACTTGTTTTATCATATCATATTAGGGGAATCATGAAAACGATTTTTTGCCGGTTCTGAACAGGATGACGATTCTTTCCCGGAGGGGTTCTGCACATATGATTTGCTGCCTGCTGTTTTTATGCATGCGCTGATATGTTGTTTGACCTTGTGCAGGATATATATTATAATTTATACATAGGAAACCCGTTCTGCGACGCAGTACAGCAGAAAAGAAAAAACGGCTGTCTGCTGCAGGAGAAAGACAAGGCATAACGGGGAAAAGGGGGCTGCTGGCATGTCGGATGGACCGGCCAATCGCGAGATGCAGACAGATGAGAGTCTGACCCTGCTGCGGCAGGGGATGTTGCTTATCAATCTGGCGCTCTGCGCTTTTCTCGGTACGGTTTTTGTGCTGACGCCGCTGCGTGCGGTGCAGCGGGCCGAGGGTGTGAGCTTTTTGCAGGGGCTGAGCATTTTGCCGGCTGCTCCGTGGAGTGTGTCCTTTGCGGCGCTTAGTTTACTTGCGTTTGTCGTGGTCGACTTTGCATATCGGCGCGGCAGGCTGGGAAACGGCCGAATGGTGTTTTGGTTGGAACCGGGAGTTGCCTTGCTCGTGCTTTTGGCGCTGCATCTGGACTATAACGGATTGTTGCTGCTCGCCGTGGTCAATCTGGTGGACAGTCTGCATGGGCGGGGGCGTATGCTGTTCCTCGGCGCGATGACCTCGCTCTATCTGCTGACCAGTCTGGACGTTTTGCAATCCGGCTTGGGCATGGTCTCTGTCTCTGCATATCTCGCCTATTACGAGGGACAGCCGCGGCAGCTCATGCAGACGGCCATCGGTTTGCTCAGCGCGCTCAATCTGATCTTGTTTATTGGATACATGGTGATTCTGGTTGGCAGGCGGACGGAAGAAAATGCCGCCATCCGTCGCCTCAACGGCGAACTGGCGCGGGCAAACGATAAGCTGTCCATCCTCAACGGCCAGCTCAAGGAATATGCGGCGGAAAGCGAGCGCATGGCGGAGACCCGGGAACGCAACCGTCTGGCGCGCGAGATTCACGATACGCTCGGCCACGCGCTGACCGGCATCACCGCTGGTGCGGACGCCTGCATTGAAATGATGGATATTTCGCCGGACATGGCGCGCAAGCAGATGGAGCTCATTGCGAAAACCGCCCGTGCGGGCATGAATGAAGTGCGCCGATCGGTCAGTGCGCTCAGGCCGGATGCGCTCGAGCGGTTTCGCCTGTCCGAGGCGCTCGACAAGTTGTGCAGCGAGATGCAGCAGACTTCACATGCGGATATTCGGCTGAGTACGCAGCCGGCAGATATGCGCCTTTCGCAGGACGAGGAGGATGCGGTCTACCGGATTGTACAGGAAAGCGTGACCAATGCCATCCGGCATGGGCATGCGACCGAAATTGACGTGTCTCTATCCTGTCAGGAACGATGCATGACGATTGTGGTGCAGGATAATGGCATCGGCTGCGCCAAAATCGAACAAGGCTTTGGGCTGCGTCACATGCGGGAGCGGCTGCGTCTGCTTGGCGGCAGTCTGCGCGTGAACGGAGAGAACGGGTTCCGGATAGAGGCTTCCATACCGCTTCGATGGGGGGATGAAATATGATCCGCGTATTGATTGCAGACGATCAGGAGTTGATTCGTCAGAGCCTGAGCTTTGTGCTGGATGCGCAGGCGGATATCGCCATGGTTGGTACCGCATCCAACGGACGCGAGGCGATTGAGCTGGTGCGCAAGGAAAAGCCGGATGTGGTGCTCATGGATATTCGTATGCCCGAGGTGGACGGTGTGGAATGCACGCGGCTAATTAAAGCTGCCTATCCGCAAATTAAGGTGATTATCCTGACGACATTTGATGATGATGAGTACGTATTTGGTGCGCTGCGCTATGGTGCGTCCGGTTATCTGCTCAAGGGCGTTTCGGTCAGCGAACTGGCAAATGCGGTGCGCGAGGTAGTGCGCGGCGGATCGATCATCATGCCTGGCGTGGCGTCCAAGGCGCTGGATATGTTTGCGCGCATGGCACGCGGCAGCATGCAGATTCCGGTGGATAAGCAGCAGACTGCGGCTTTGCAGGAAAACGAATGGCGGGTCATCCGCGAGGTAGGCTGCGGCAAATCCAACAAGGAGATTGCGGCGGCGCTTTGCCTGTCGGAAGGCACGGTGCGCAACTATTTGAGCAGTGTGCTGAGCAAACTCGATTTGCGTGACCGCACGCAGCTTGCGATCTGGGCGGTACAGACCGGCGTGGCGGCCGATCCTTATGGGGATAAGCCATGAGACAGATGTGGAAACGGCTGACAGCCGGTGTGCTGCTGGCGGCTGCGGCGCTGGCAGGGACGGCCTTTGGTGCGTCGCGGGAAACCGTGCTCACGGTCGGCGTGATTGCCGGCAGCTATTGGGATGCGCCGACCGGCAACTGCTATGCTGTGATTGACGCTGCAATTGCGCGGTTTGAGCAGGCGCATCCCAATGTGCGCGTGGAGTATACAAGCGGTATTTTAAAGCGAGATTATTCCGAATGGTTGACTGACCAATATCTGCTTGGTCGGGAGCCGGATGTGTTCATGGTACTGCCGGAGGATTTTGGTATGCTGGCGGAGCAGGGCGCTTTGCAGCCGCTGGATAACCTGCTGGCAAACGATTCTGCGGTTTCTGCGGCGGATTTCTATGACGCAGCGCTCGAAAGCGGCGCGGCAGGCGGTGTGCAGTATGCGCTGCCGTATGAATGTGTGCCGACGCTGATGTTTGTCAATAAAACGCTGCTGGAAGCGGAAAATATTCCGGTGCCGGACAATGACTGGACGTGGGATGATTTTTACGAGATTTGCGCGCAGGTGACGCGCGACACGGACGGCGACGGCACGATTGACCAGTTCGGCAGCTACGGCTATACCTGGCGGGATGCGTTGGCGTCGAACGGCGCGGCGCTGTTTGATGAGAACGGGAGCAGATGCCTGATTGCACAGCCGGCATCAGTAGAGGCGGTGCGGTTTGCGCAGCGGCTGGAGGAATTATATGTGGACTGCGACATCACGGCGCGCAGCTTTGATGAGGGGCATGTCGCGTTTCGGCCGTTTTTGTTTTCGGATTACCGCACGTATCAGCCCTATCCGTGGCGTATCAAGTGGTATTCGGATTTCGAGTGGGACTGTATCCAGATGCCGGGCGGGCCGTCCGGCACGGGGCGGTCGGAGCTGAGCACCGTGCTGGCGGCAATCAGCAGCCGCTCCTCGCAGCAGGCACTGGCGTGGGAGTTTCTCAAAGAAATGACCTGTTCAGATGCAACGCAGAGTATGCTGTATACGGATTCGCACAGCGTATCCGCGCTGCGGCGCGTGACGCAGTCGCCGCAGACCCAGCAGATTCTGCGGCAGGACACGCCGGGTGAGAGCCAGCTCGGGCTGGAAATCCTGTCTGACGCGATGGAGCAGGCGGTTGCCGCGCCGCATTTCCGCGCCTATGATCAGGCGCTTTTGCTCGCGGAAAGTCTGGTGGCAACGGCCATGGAGGATGACCACAATCTGTCCCTTCAGTTGCAGCGGGTGCAGCGGGAGATGGAGGACTATCTGCAGCATTAAATAAACAAAGAGGGAACGGATGGAATAGCCGTCTCCGGTTTTGGCAAAGTGTCAAAGCCGGGGACGGCTTTTTTGCACTTTTTTACAAGGCAAATGACATTTGTCATGTAAAAGAGGATAACTGTCATCTGTCATTCGTGACAATGGACAGATGTATTATTGTGGGGCAATTGGTAAAATTGTCTCAACAAACGAGAAAGGGGAAAATGAGCATGCGTTATCTGATTTTGGTCAGCCACGGAACCTTCGCGCCGGGGCTGCACAATGCGGTCGGCATGATGGCTGGTGCGGGCCGCGAGGACATTCGCTCGACCAGCCTGCTGGACGGCATGGATGTGGACACCTACCGGAAGGCGTTTGCAGAACTGGTTGCGGATATCACGGCGGAGGACGAAATCCTGCTGTTTGCGGACATCATCGGCGGCTCGCCGCTGACGACTGCGATGGAGGTCCTGACGGAAAAGGGCCTGCTGGCGAACACGGCCGCCATCGGCGGCATGAACCTGCCGCTCGTGCTGACCGCTGCCTTTGCGGACGCGGACGCACCGCTCGCGCAGGTTGCGGCAGAGATTATGGAGGAAGGCCGCGGTCAGCTCAAGCCGTTTGACCTGGACGGCGGCGACGAGGACGATATTTGACGGCATATTGCAACATTTGTTAAGGAGGAAAAATTCATGTCTATTTCATTTATCCGTGTAGATGACCGCATGATTCACGGTCAGACCTGTACCCGTTGGGCGCTCGAATATCCCTGCGACGGCCTGATTGCCGTCAACGATAAGGCGGCAAAAACGCCGGTGCTGAAAGCGGCATACAAAAATGCCAGCGATAAAAAGACCTTTGTCTGGTCGCTTGATGAGTGGCGCGCCAAGTGCGGCAAGGTGCTGGCAAGCAAGGACCGTTACTTCCTGATTACCAAGGACCCGCAGACCATGAAAACCATTCTTGTCGACGATGGCTTTGACCCCGGTGAGGTCAAGACCGTTATCATCGGGCCGTGCAATGACCGTGAGGGTGCGGTCAAGCTGGGCAACAACCAGTCCATCACGCAGGAAGAGGCGGATGCGCTGGAGGCCATTATGCAGAAGGGCTACGAAGTGGAGTTCGCGCTGATTAAGGAAGCGGCCATCGGCAACTGGAAAAAGTTCCGCGGTCAGTTCGGTTATAAATAAGTATCAACACCGCAGCGCGGCTGTGGGTTTGAGAAAAAACAAAAAGGGGCTATACAGAAAGGTTAGGTGAAGGATTTTATGGAAATCCAGGTATGGCAGGCGGCATTGTTCGGCTTACTCGCCTGTTTGGCGTCCATGCCCGGCCTTGGCGGTACGGTGTTTGGCAACTATACATTGGGCCGTCCGTTGGTTGCGGGCCTGATCGTCGGCCTGATTATGGGCGACGTGCAGACCGGTATCTATCTGGGCGCGGCGATTCAGGTCGTTTACATCGCGCTGGTTACGCCCGGTGGTACGGTATCCGCTGACGTGCGTGCCATTTCGTACATCGGTATCCCTCTGTCGATTGTTGCGGTAAACGGCATGGGTCTCAACCCGGCTTCCGCAGAGGGTCAGGCAATGGCGGTCACACTCGGTTCGGCTGTTGGTACGTTGGGTACGGTTCTGTTTTACGGTACGGCGACGGTCAACCTCGTTTGGCAGCACATGGGCTGGAGAGCGCTGGAAAAGGGCAATCTGAGAAAACTCTATGTGGTTGATATGGGTTTGCCGTGGATTTCGCACATCCTGTGCTCGTTTATTCCGACATTTATCATCACCAAGGTCGGCGTCAACATGGTTGACCTGATGAAGGATTATCTGCCGATGGACGGCATTGCCATGAAAACGCTGTTTACGGTCGGCTCACTCCTCCCGGCAGTCGGTATTGCGATTCTGCTCAAGCAGGTGGCAACCAAGCCGGTCGATTTGCTGACGTTCCTGTTCGGCTTTACGCTGGCGGCCTGCATGGGCCTGAACCTGATTGCGGCATCGGTTGTCGGCGGCTTTTTCGCGGTCATCAACTACCGCATCAAGCTGCTGAGCATGCAGAAGGCTGTACCTGCTGCCGCATCTGACGCCGGCACGGACGAATTTGACGACGACGAGGAGGAGATTTGACCATGGCTGAAAAGAAGCTTTCCAAAAAGGCGCTTGCGAAATCCTTCCGCAACTGGTACTACGGCCATCTGACCTGCTTCTCGCAGGAGCATATGCAGACGTTCGGCTACCTGTGCGCCATGCTCCCGCTGGTGGAGGAACTGTATGAAACCAAGGAGGAGCAGAAAGAAGCCCTCCAGACCTATTCCGCATTCTTTAATACCGAGCCGCAGCTTGGCACGGTAATCGTCGGCATGACCGCAGGCCTGGAAGAGGCCAAGGCCAACGGCGAGGAGATTGACGGCGAAATGATAAACGGTATCCGCGCCGGCCTGATGGGTCCGGTCGCCGGTATCGGTGACAGCTTGCTTGTCGGTACGCTCATCCCGATTCTGCTCGGCGTTGCGCTGGGCATGTCGTCCGGCGGTTCGCCGCTCGGCGCCATCTTCTACATTCTGGTTTACAATATCGTATTGACGCTCGGCATGCGTTTCCTGTACTATAAGGGCTATGAACTGGGCGGCAAGGCAGTAGAACTGATTGTCGGCGAAAAAGCCAACGCCATCCGTGAATCAGTCATTATGCTCGGCACGGTTGTTATCGGCGCGGTTGCCGCAACCTGGATTTCGATTACCACGCCTTTGGTTCTGCCCGGCGATATCGCCTTGCAGACCGGTGTGCTGGACACAATTTTCCCCAAACTTCTTCCGCTCGCGGCCGTCATGTTCTGCTACTGGCTGATGAGCAAAAAGAAAATGGCGCCGACAACTGTTATGCTGATTCTGGTTGCTGTGGCGCTGATTGGTGTACTGCTCGGCTTCTTTGACCCGCAGTTGAGCTACTAAAAACAGCATTGGAAAGGAGTTTTCGCAGATGAAAACCAAACTGAGTAAGAAAACGCTGCTCCGGGAAGCGGAGCAGCAGAAGGACGCGCTGGCGCGGCTGTCCATCTGGTTGAGGAATGCGATGCTCCTTTCCTCTTGTGCTGCGGTTCTGGCCTGGTGGGGACTGAGCGGAGCCGGACTGCGTCTGGCATGCGGCGTGGTCGGGGTTGTGCTGGCGTGTATCAGTGTGGCCTGTGCCGCTCTCCTTGGACTGGGCATTCGCAACGGCCGCCGCAATGTGGCACATATCCTAAAGGCGGTGGAGCAGGCATGAACAAGACCAAAGACGTTACGCTTCCCCTTCGTCTGTTGTGTTTAGACATTGATGGAACCCTGCTCGACACTGCGCATCAGCTGCCGCCCGAAAATCGGGCGGCAGTGCAGTATGCAGCGGCAAAGGGCGTTTGCATCTGTCTGCTGTCCGCGCGGCCGCCGCAGGCCATCGCGCCGATTGCGCAGGCGCTTGGCGTGCCGGGACCGATTGCAAGTTTTGGCGGCGCATTGATTGCAGAGGGAGAAAAACGGATTTTCGACCGCAGACTGCCTGTGGATGCGGTACAGACGGTAATTCGACTGGCGCAGCAGCAAGGTGTTTCGCTCAGCCTGTATCGCGATACCGATTGGTTTGTCGAGCGGGAGGACCGGTGGAGCGAGGGGGAAGGCCTCATCACCGGACTGCATCCGACGGTTGTCACGCTGGAGGACACGCTTGCTGCGGGTGCGCCGCACAAATTGCTGTGCATGGGTGAGGCCGCACGCATTGACAGCTTCTATCAGATTCTGCAAAAGCAAGCGATTGCAGCGGAGTTGCTCCGCTCCAAGGATGAGTATCTGGAGATTATGCCGCAGCAGGCCGGCAAAGCTGAAGCGCTGCTGACCGTATGCCGCCATCTGGGCATTGCCTCGGAACAGGCTATGGCAATCGGCGACCATGACATCGACTGCGCGCTGTTGTGCGCGGCAGGCGTCGGCGTGGCGATGGGCAACGGCTCTGACGCTGCACGGCAGGCCGCCGACTGGATTGCGCCGGATAACGATCACGCGGGCGTGGCGGCGGCGGTTTATCACTGGATAAAGGAGAGAGACGCATGAAATATCGGTTGCTCGCGCTGGATTTGGATGGCACACTGCTCAATTCGCAAAAGGAGATTACGCCTGAAACCCGCAAGGCACTGGCGTGGGCCAAGGCGCGCGGTATTTATGTTGTGCTGTCTACTGGGCGGATTGTCGGAGAAGCGGCGGAGTTTGCCCGCGAGATTGCTTGCGAGGATAGGATGGTCACGGCGGGGGGCGCGGCGATTGCGACGGCTTCTGACGAGCGCATTCTGGAAAGCTGGGCAATGCCGTGCGAAATCGGTGCGCAGGCGGTTGCCGCTGTGCAGGATTTGCCTGTGCGCGTGATGATTTACGTAGGCGATAAAATCTATATCAACCCATTTTCCGACCGCGATTTTGTACAGAATTACCGTGTGGAAGGTTTTCATGCCAATAAGGTTGTGCTGGACGATATCGCGGGCGCAATTCGCGCGCGGGGGCTGGATGTGACCAAGGTGTATGCGATTGGCGAACGCGCAGATTTGGACAAGGCGCTGGAAACCATTCGTCCGCTGCCGGGAATTACGATTACCAGCTCGGGCAGCGATAATTTTGAGGTCATGCCGGCGGGCGTGGATAAAGGGACAGCGCTGGTTCGACTGGGTGAAATGCTTGGCGTTCGCCCGGAAGAAATGGTTGCCATCGGGGACAGCGATAACGATGCCGCCATGCTGCGTGCGGTCGGTATGCCGGTGGCGATGGGCAATGCCGATTCCGCGCTCAAGCAGCTGGCGCGCTATGTCACGCAGGACTGCGACCATGACGGCGTGGCACAGGCGGTATATCATATTTTTCCGTGAGGACCCGC
Organism: Agathobaculum sp. LCP25S3_E8; assembly: GCF_052117165.1. Classification (NCBI taxonomy): domain Bacteria; kingdom Bacillati; phylum Bacillota; class Clostridia; order Eubacteriales; family Butyricicoccaceae; genus Agathobaculum; species Agathobaculum sp. LCP25S3_E8. The sequence continues at coordinate 81,506 of NZ_JBQKJR010000006.1, read as the reverse complement.
CGCAAGGCAATTGTGGGTCTGGTATGAGAGGAGCGTTTTGCATGAAAAGCTATATCACCATTCCGGAAGCCGCAGTGAAATGGGGTGTGAGTGCGCAGCAGGTACGAATCGGTTGTGAGAAAGCCCGCATCAGTGGGGTGGTACGGCTGAGCCGCCGCTGGTTGATTCCGGAGGATGCGGTTTTGCCGCCTGAACTCGAATATGCTGTGTCCAAATGCAGTATATCCGCTTAAAATATGCAGGAACGGGAGGAGAAACCATGGCGCAGACCGATCTGCATATGCATTCCTCCGTCAGCGTGGACGGCGAGGTTTCGCCGCGCGGGCTGGCGGAGTTGTGCTGTCAGGAGGGGGTAACGCTGGCGGCGTTGACCGATCATAACGATATTGCTGGCACGGCGGAATTCATTTGGCGCTGCGCGCAGTTGGGCGTGCAGGCCATTGCCGGCGTGGAGCTGGATTGCATGCATGAGGGGACTCACTTGCATGTGCTAGGCTATGGGATTGATATTGCCAATACCGCGCTGCTCCATGCGGTACAGGCCGTGCATGGGCTGCAAGCCGAGGCCGGTCTGCGGCTCATGGATGCCGTTGCGGCGCTGGGCATCGGGTTTGACCGGGAGCAGGTGCTGGAGTTGGCGGGAGATGGCATGGTGTGTGCGGAAACGATCGCGCAATCCGCACTGCAAATGCCGGAAAACCGTACGCATCCGTTGATTCGCCCGCTTTTGCCGGGCGGTGCACTGGCAGATAGGCCGCTGGTTAACTTTTATTGGTCGGTGTGTGCGCTGGGCAAGCCTGCACATGTGCCGGTCGATTTTATGACGGCCGGACAGGCGGTTGACCTGATTCATGAAGCCGGTGGAGTGGCAATATTGGCACATCCGGGCGTTAGCATTGCACAGGAGAGTGTGCTGGATATGGTGCTTCAATTACCGCTGGAAGGCTTAGAAGCCTTCAGCAGCTATCATACAATGCAGCAAGCATGCTCTTACGTGCAAAAAGCAAAAGCAAGTGGGTTGTTGCTCAGCGGCGGCAGCGATTTTCATGGCAGAATCAAACCGGATATTCGAATTGGTGCAGTCGACTGGCAAGGATGCGAAAGCGAGGCAACAGCAGCTTTGCTGGATGCAATCAAAAACGCCCACTGAAAACAGGTATCCGGCATGCTGATTTCTGTATACGGATACAGCAAAAACCCCGGTCTGTACAGGCTGGGGTTTTTGCATCCTGCGCGGCGAAGCTGTAATGTATGAGTGAGCTTTCTGGTGATAAAATGGCAGCGGGCCGCTCTCCGTCAGGAGGGCGGCCCGCTTTGTTTCTGTGCGGATTGGCTGCTTGAAGATATGCTCCAATCGACAAAATCGATAAATCTGTGGTATGATAATAGGGCCTTGAAAAGAGGAAACCGTTTGAGCGGATACAGCGTGGAGGTGAATCGGTATGCATGTGATCCTCTGTTTGGATGACAAGGACGGGATGCTGTTCAATCATCGGCGGCAGAGTCAGGATCGTATTTTGCGCAGGCATATCCTGTCCTTATGCGGTGCGCGGACGCTGTGGCTGAATGATTATTCCGCTGGGCAGTTTGCAGACAGCGAGCGCGCCCGCCTGCGGGTTGACAACCATTTCCTTGTGTTGGCAGGAGAGGGAGACTACTGTTTTGTCGAAGATCAGCAGATAGAGCCGTTTGTGGATAAGATAGAGGATATTATTCTTTTCTGCTGGAACCGCGTTTATCCGGCGGACCGGTATTTTGACCGTTCACTGCTTGACCACGGCTGGACCTTGCGGGAAACGGACGAATTTGTCGGTTCCTCGCACGCAAAAATCACAAAGGAAGTATACGAAAAATGCAAACAATCATGAAGAGAATCATGCCGGTGCTGCTGTGCATGCAGCTTTTGCTCTCCGGCTGCGCCCTGCTGCAGCCGCAGCAGGCCGTTTCACTGGAGGACGTTCCGGCGTACAGCGGTCAGCCGTATGTGGAGATCGACGGCAATGTACCGGATTTTCCGGAGGAGGACCGAGTTCCACAATCCTTTGAAAGCTATGCCCCGCTGGATTTTTTGGGACGGTGCGGCACGGCGTATGCCTGCATTTCCACCGACCTGATGCCGACCGAGGAACGCGGATCGATCGGGCAGGTCAAGCCGTCCGGTTGGCAGACGGTGAAATATGATTTCGTGGACGGAAAATATCTGTATAACCGCTGCCATTTGATTGGCTATCAGCTGACGGCGGAAAATGCAAATGAGGAGAATTTAATCACCGGTACGCGATATTTAAATGTAGAAGGCATGCTCCCGTTTGAAAACCTGGTGGCGGATTACATCAAGGAAACCGGAAACCACGTGTTGTACCGTGTCACACCCATCTTTGAGGGAGATAATCTTGTTGCCTCGGGCGTGCAGATGGAGGCCCTGTCTGTAGAGGACGAGGGGGACGGCATCTGCTATAACGTATATTGCTATAATGTGCAGCCCGGTGTGGAGATCGATTACGCAACCGGGGAAAGCCGTGAAGCGGATACCGCACAGACGGACAATACAGGCGACGCACAGGAATATGTGCTCAACACTGCCTCGAAAAAAATCCATCTGCCGGACTGCGCCAGTGTGGCGAGCATTGGGGAAAGTAATAAGGAGTTGTATACCGGAAACTATGAGGACTTGCTGGCGCAGGGGTATTCGCTCTGCGGCAACTGTCTGGGAAAATAGCAAAGGGATGAGACGGAAAAAGCCGCTTCTCTGCATGTTTGCAGAGAAGCGGCTTTCACTTTATGGTCTGTATGAGTGGAGCATGTTTCTGTCAGGCGGTTGGCTCTTCGCAAGGTTCATGCTCGATAATTTTGATGAGCGTGACATGCCGGTCATCGGCATCCTGCACGACAAAGTCCAGATTTTTATAGGTGAGCGTTTCGCCCTGCTTGGGGATATGTTCCAGCTGATCGATCATCCAGCCGTTGACCGTGGTATAAGTATCCGCTGCCTCGTCATCCTCATAACCGAAGTTGGTCAGCACATCCTCGAAATCGGCAGCACCGCGCGCCAGATATTCATGGTTGCCGGTTTTCCAGCATTGTTCAACCACACGGTCGTGCTCGTCCCAGATTTCACCGACCAGTTCCTCCAGCACATCCTCCAGCGTTACAATGCCCAGCGTACCGCCGTATTCATCTGCGACCACCGCGATATGCGATTTGTTTTTTTGCAGCAATTTGAGCAGTTCACCGATTTTCATGGTTTTAGCTACAAAAATCGGAGGCTTGACAATCACGTCAATCGAGCGGTTAGAAGGAGCCACTTCATTATAGAAGTCTTTCTCATGGATGATGCCGATGATATTATCAATGGAATCCCGATAAACCGGCAAGCGAGAAAAGCCGGTTTCCTTGAACAGTTTGGCAATGGTTTGATTATCCGTGTTCTCTGAAATGCCAACAATATTGACGCGCGGGGTGAAGATTTCCACGACTTCCACATCGCTGAATTCAATTGCACTGCGGATTAGATCGCCTTCCTGCTCGTCGATGCCGCCTTCACTTTCGGCTTCATCGACCATGGTCAGCAGCTCTTCTTCCGATATAGAGGTATCCTCCGAGGTTTTGAAAACCCGGGAGAGCAGCTTTTTCCACTGGACAAACAGGAAATTAATCGGCGTGAGAATATAAATGAGAACCTGAATGATCGGCGCGGAAAAGCGGGCAAACAGCTCCGGCGATTCCTTTGCCAAGGTTTTCGGGGAGATTTCGCCAAAAATCAGCACAACAACGGTTGTGACAATGGTGGAAAGGGAAGGTCCGGTTTCCTCGCCTGCCCAACGGATAAACAATACCGTTGCGACAGATGCGGATGCGATATTGACAATGTTGTTGCCAATGAGAATGGTGGACAGCAATTTGTCATACTGGTCGGAGAGCCGCAGCACCAAAGCCGCCCGCTTGTCGCCTTTTTCGGCAAGGCTTTTGACGCGAATGCGGTTGAGAGAGGAAAAAGCGGTCTCTGTAGAAGAGAAAAACGCGGACATAATAAGGCAGGCGATAATGATAATGATACCTACTGATGTGTTCATGATGTGTTCCTTTCGAAAGTGTTTTTTAAGTCTAGTCGCTATCGGTGCTATTCCAAAAAAACTTCAATCGGTCGGAACGGTAATCGGCCCGCAGGATCAGGGTCAGACATAGAAACTGAATTCCACCTTTCTGTGTAAATTATGGCAAGTTAATGTTGTATATTATACAGAATTTAATGCATTTCGTCAAGATAACGACAGGCGCTTTGCCTGCGTTGGTTTATTGCAGTTTTTCGCTGTTGGTAAAGCGGAAAATGGTCATGAGCAGGATTTTGATATCCAGCAAAAACGTCCAGTTTTCGATATAATACAGATCGTGCTCGATGCGTCCCTGAATCGAGGTGTCGCCGCGGAAGCCGTTGACCTGCGCCCAGCCGGTAATACCCGGGCGCACTTGATGCTTGACCATATAAAGCGGGATTTCCTCTTTAAACTGATTGACAAAATAGGGAAGCTCGGGACGTGGACCGACCAGACTCATGTCCCCTTTGAGCACATTGAAAAACTGCGGCAGCTCGTCGATGGAGAATTTGCGAATAAAAGAACCAAATTTGGTTTTGCGCGGGTCTGCATTTGTACTCCAGCCGGTGGTTTGCTTGTCGTTGACTCGCATGGAGCGGAATTTGTACATGTAAAACGGTTTTTTATTCAATCCAACCCGTTCCTGCTTAAATAAAATTGGACCGGGGGAGGATAGCTTGACACCGATCGCGGCAAACAGCATGAGCGGTGAGGTGACCAGAATGAGCACTAGAGAACCGATGATGTCCATGCCGCGTTTGACAAATGCGTTTCCGATATTATCCAGAGGAATATGACGGATGTTAACCAGTGAGATTCCTCCGACCTCGTCGTAAACCGGATGTGCGGGCATAAAACGGCTGTAAAAAGGAATCAGGGAGACTTTGACGCCATGTTTTTCGCTGTTTGCAATGATGTTTTGTAAATAAGGATATTCATCCGCTTCCAAAGCGATGATGACTTCATCCGGATTGATTCGGTCAAGCACTTTGGAAAGGGCATCGTAATTGCCAAGATAGGAGATGCCGGGTAGACAGTCGCGGGGAGCGAGGTAATGATCGATGGAGAAGCCCAACGTGCGGTCCGTCTGGATGGCATGATAGTAGGTGCGCGCCTGCTCGCCGCATCCGATAAGCAGCACATGCTTGAGGTTATAGCCCTTTTCGCGGAGGGTGCGCAAAAAACGCCGCAGACACCAGCGCTTAAAGGTGATAAACAGTGTGGCCAAAGCGAAAAATAATAGCAGAGTCCAACGGGAAAGATGAAACTCCTTGAAAACAAAGAAGAAGGCAAGCATCAATCCAAACAGAATGACGTTGCAGCGGAGCAGCAGGCTGAATTCGGTCAAAAAGTTTTTGGCACGAAAAGAATCATACAGGCCCATCAGACTGTACAGGAACCATAGAAGCGGGATAATGCAAACAGTGGCATACAGATAATAAGAAAGCCCAATATGGCCCGATTCCCCTTGAAAGATCACAAAACGGATAAAGTATGCCAGCAGCATGCAGGGAAATAATAGCAGTACATCAGTGAAGCCATTGATCTGATTAAGTGTTTTTTGGTTTTCTTTGATCACCGGTTGATCCTCCCAAACGAATGGAATGCTTTTATTTTACCATATATGACCGCAATATTCTACAGCAGAACCTCTCCGAACTTGACAAAAAGTGCGGTGTGCGGTAATATTTTAAACGAATACAGAACAGAACGCGGGTGGGGAAAATCGCCTGCGTTTTCTTTTGGAGGCGTGTCGCCATGAGAGCAAAAGGAAAAATATTGTATGTTGCCTCAACATTTGGGCATCTCGCGTCCTTTCATCAGCCATATCTGCAATGGTTTGCCCTCCAAGGCTATGAAGTGCATGTGGCAGCGGGCGGTGTCCCGTGCCGCTTGGAGGGAGTAAGCCGGTCTATTTCTCTTCCGTTTGAAAAAAGCATGTTTTCTCCGAAAAATCTGGCGGCTGTATGGGAGCTATACAGGCTGATGCGGGCGGAACGGTATAAAATGATAAGTTTGCATACTTCTCTTGCAGCGTTTTTTGCGCGGCTGGCGGTTGCTCCGTTGGGAAAACGCAGGCCAAGCGTTATGAATACAGTGCATGGGTATTTGTTTGACAAAGATACGCAGCGGACAAAACGGATTCTGCTGTTGGGCGCGGAGCGAATCACAGCATCGGTAACGGATTGGCTACTAACCATGAACCGGCAGGATGCGGAGATCGCCAGCAGGTATCATCTGGGGAAAAAACAAATGCTCACCAAGGGGATGGGGGTGAATTTCACGCGGTTTACGCCGCCGACACAGAATCAGCGAGAGGAACTGCGGCTGAAATTGGGGCTAAAACCATCCGATTTGGTTTTGATCTATGCAGCGGAGTTTTCCAAGAGGAAAAATCAGGGTATGCTAATTGAGGCAATGCGAAGCTTGCCGGAGCATGTTGTACTGCTGCTGCCCGGACAGGGTGAAATGCGGGAAATGTGTCGAATGCAGGCGGGAAAGGCCGGGCTGACAGATCGCATAAGGTTTCCGGGATTCGTGCGGGATATGGAGAACTGGTATCGTGCATCGGACATCTGTGTGTCCGCCAGCCGGATTGAGGGACTGCCATTTAATGTGATGGAGGCAATGGCTTGCGGTCTGCCGGTCGTTGCCAGTGACATCAAAGGGCATCAGGACTTGATATGTGCAGGTGAAAATGGCGTTCTCTATCCGTTTGGAGACGAAAGGGAATTTGTAAATGCAGTACAGCGCATGCAGGATGCAAACGTGAGGCAGCGCATGGGACAGGCTGCAAGGCATTTCGTGCAGCGGTTTGATATCACCGAGGTATTTCCGGAATTGACAGCCTTGTATGAAAACGCAGTAAAAGGCTTTCACTGAAAAAGATTCTATTATATAATAAGGTATCATGAAAAAAACGCCGCTGTAATTGGGGGCGTGAGGGAGGTCACTTAACATGAAGGGGAAAACAGTTCAGCCCATGAAAGAGGAAAGGTGGTGGATATACATCATCTCGGCAGTCGCACTGTTTATTATATTGACTTTTAGCAACAACGGCAGCTATTATACGGAGAAAGTAGTCGGCTGGCTGGGTACGGTTGGTGTGTTATGCGCGCTTCTGTTTGCAGATAAGCAGCGTGTTAAGCGGTTGCTGACACCGACGGCCTTTGCGGTGTTTGCTTATATGCTGCTTGCAGGCATTTCAACGTTGTATGCACGCTCCGGCAAATTTGCAATCGCTGAATTTGCCTGTCTGCTGGCGGCGTTTGCCGTATTTATGGGCATTGTTTTGTATACAAAAGAGAGTAAAACAGCTTTTCGGCGAACGGCAGCTGTGCTGGCATGTGCCGCGGCGCCTGTGGGTGTGCTTTCGATTGACGCGGCATCCTGCAATATTCTGATGCGTCCGTTCCGAGTACTGATGGAAGCAATCGGCTCGGGCTACGGAAATACCGGTTCGAATTTTTATGCGCGCTTGAGCACAATTTTCGGCAACCCGAATATTTATGCCGGCTTAATGTCGATTGCCTGCCTGCTTTCGTTGTGGCTGATGCTGACAGCGGAAAGCAGAAAACAGAAAATTCTGTGTACCATACTGCTGATGGTTAATGCGGTATCCTATTTGCTGGCGTTTTCCATGGGTTCTCTCGGCGTGTTTGTGGTGGCATGTTTGCTGATGCTTGCGCTCAGCCCCAAAGAGCGGCGCATCGGATTCTTCCTGCTGCTGGTGCAGACGGCTGTGGTTGCATTGGCCGTGGGTGCGGTATCGGTCAAGGGCTTCGGCGATACTGCAACGGGTTCGCCGCTTCCGATGCTCATGTTGGTGTTGGGCTGCGTATTGGCCTGTGTGCTGGAGTTGTTTGTACGAGAGAAAGTTTCAAAAGCACTGTCCGGCAAAGGAAAACTGCTGATTGCCGTGATCGCTGGCATTATTGTGCTGATGGCAGTGTATCTGGTTGCGGCGCTTTCCGTTACGGGTGCCTATACCTTTGGTACGGAAGGTGATTTCCGGCGCACAGCGGTGCTCGGCGCAGGAGAATATACCTTGACGGTAGATGCAACCGCACCGGTAGGTGTGCGCATTGCTTATAAGAATACCAGTAACCTGATTCAGAACAATGAAACCAACTTGGTGACAGGTACCTCGGATGCCCCTCTGGCCTTCACTGTACCGGAGGACAGTGAAATGGTATTTTTCTATTTTTCCTGCAGCGAGCCGGGGGTTACGGTGAACAATGCGGTGTATGACGGCGCGACAAGCGGCAGCATTAAACTGGGTTATAAGCTGCTGCCGTCCTTCATTGCCGACCGTATTCAGGACTTGTCTGCCAACGGTAATGTGGTGCAACGTCGCGTGTACTGGAAGGATGCCATCAAACTGTGGCAGACTGCACCGGTTTTCGGCCGCGGTCTTGGCGGTTTTGAAAACGGTGTTGTGTCCGTACAGGATTATTACTATGAAACCAAATACGCGCATAACCATTATGTGGAAGCATTGTGTGACCTCGGCGTGGTGGGATTGGCAGCATTCCTTGCAATGTTGGGCACGGTTGTTTGGGCACTGGTGAAAAGCCGTAAAGAAAAGCCGCTCATGGTAATGCTGCTTGCGGCTTGCGTATTGCAGATGTTTGGTCAGGCAATCAGTGACGTCATCTGGTCGGTCGGCGGCTGCCTGCCGATGTTCTTTGCAGTGCTGGCGCTGGTAACGCTGTTTTGCGGTGACTGCCTGCGCATCAAAGTGCCGGAAAGCAGTACGGGCGGCGTGGTGCGCTGGCCGGTGGCCGCGGTATCGGCGGTGTTTATCGTGCTGATTGGCCTGAATTTGATAGCGCAGAGTATTTTCCATAGCGACAGCCTGACCCTGGATAAACTGAAAACCTGTGCATCCATTGACCTGTTTGAGAAAAACGATTATAAGCTGTCTTATTTGATTTCCGGTGGCAGCGAAGAGGGAGTGGCGGATCGGTATGCTACTGATTTGGCGGCGGAGGAATCCAACTCGATCACTATTCCGCTTGCCCAGTATTATGTGGGTACCGGGCAGTTTGCCAAGGCAATGTATACGCTGGAGGACGGTTCGGAGTATATGCGTGCCGATAAAGAAGTTTGGCAGCAAATGTTTGATATCTATGAAACCATTATTGATCCGGTCGGTCAGTTTAATGCGGTACAGTTGCTGGAGGATGACAGCTATGTACAGTATATGATAGCAGCTTATCAAAAACTGCAGGCAGTCAACGACGATCAACTGGATGAGGTGCTGCTGACTGCGGAAAATAATGCATTTTTGAATAAATTATTGGCAGTAGCGGCACTGGAACCCTATACGGTTAATGATGCGCTGAACATTTTCTCCAAAGTTGGACTGGATAGCGCATTCTTGCCGGATGTAAATAATGATGGTGTTCCGGACTGCGCAACCGTACAGGAAGGCAAGATGACTTGGAACGATGATGGATCGTTTACAGCGGAAACCGATTGCCTGGTAACCTTTGACATGATACTGAAGAATGAAGGCCGCTATGACCTGACGATTCAGAGCGAGGATAAATCGGGGATTTCGGAGGTCGAAATTGACGGCCATGCGGTTGCATTTGATACGGCTACAGGGACCTGCCCGGCGGAAGATGAGCTGGGCGGCGGTACCAACAGTTCGGTTACCCTGCGGCTCAAGGCGGGAACAACGGTGCAGCGGGTTGCTTATATGAAGGAATAACAGTGCGATGACGTTTATTTGCAATATTACACCCGTGTTACATTCGCGCCGCTTTGCTTGACCCTCAAAAAAACCTGTGGTATTATAATTTCCGAAAAGAGCACTATGCTCAAAAAATTTAAGGAGGAAAAAACCCATGAAGAATCTGAAAAAGGTTCTCGCACTGGTGCTGGCGTTCGCTTGCGCGTTCACCATGTTTGCTGGTGCGGCATTCACGGATTCGGCTGACATTCAGCAGACCGAAGCTGTGGATATGCTCTCGGCGTTGGGTGTCATCAATGGTTACAAAGATGGCTCTTTCAAGCCCAACGACACGATCTCTCGCGCAGAAGCTGCGAAGATGATCTACACCATCTGGAACGGCGGTAACGACAATGCCTCTGCTTTTGAAGGCAAGTCCATCTTCACCGACGTTTACTCCGGCCACTGGGCAGAAGGCTACATCAACTTCTGCTACACCAATGGCATCATCAATGGTAAGGGCAACAGCAAGTTCGCTCCGGACGACAAGGTTACCGGCACCGAGCTGGCTAAGATGCTGCTGATCTGCATGGGCTATCAGGCTGATAAGTCCGGCCTGACCGGCACTGGCTACACCCAGCGCACCAACGCTCTGGCTACCCAGAACGGCCTGTATGTTGATGTGTCTTCTTCTGTAACGGCTGCTATGCCGCGTCAGTACGCTGCTCAGATCATGTACAATGCTCTGAAGGCTGACACCGTTAAGTGGAGCACCGACATCGGCGACTACGAGAAGGTTAAGACCACTGGTTACGTTTGGATGCCGGGCAAGGACGGCGCTCCGGGCAACTGGGTTACCACTCAGGTTAACGAGACCATGGGCGCTAAGTGCATGTCTCTGGTTACCGCAGAGGGCTACCGCCTGGATAAGGTAGAGAAGGAAGACGGCCGCGACACCTACGCCCTGAACGGCGGCGAGTTCACCCGTGTTGCGAACGACTACTCCAACCTGATCGGCCAGAACGTTAACATCATGTACAAGGACGGCGACAAGTCCAAGGTTTATGGTGTTTACGCACACGAGGATTCCAAGGTTGTAGCTACCGGCTACACCAGCCAGATCGAGAAGGACGGCGACAAGATCAAGCTGAACGGCACTTCCTACAAGAGCGAAGCTGCAGATCAGTCTGTATACAGCATCAACAAGGACACCGATGCTTCTATGAAGCTGAGCGACCTGTACACTGCTTCTGCAAAGGGAACCGTTAATGCTGCTACCGCTGCTACCGAAATCAAGCTGCTTGATAACGACGGCAACGGCAAGGTTGATTCCGCTTACGCTACTCCGGCTATGGTTGCTAAGGTAACTGCGGTTTCCAAGACTGCGATCAACGTACGCAATCTGGACAACGGCACTGTTTCCACCATCAAGTTCGATGACGCTGACGTTTACGAAGGCGTTGCGAAGGACGACTATGTAACCGTAGTTAAGGGTGAGAACCTGTCCAGCGGCAACGATCTGGTCACCAAGCTGGATGTTGTTTCTGCTAAGGCAGAGGCTACCCGCGGTACTCCGGACGAAGTTCGCGTGGACGGCACCTGGTACAAGCTGGCTAAGGAGAACGGCAGCCTGATTTCTGTTACTACTGGCAACTCCTATGACTTTGTCATGATCGGCGGCGTTGTTGTAGCGGCTGACGAGACTGCGGCTTCCGCTTCCAGCATTGCTTACATCTCTGGCATTGAGAAGGCTAATTCTGGCGACAAGGCTGACGACAACACCAAGGCAAACAAGCTGGAGACTTCTCTGGGCGAAACCACCGGCACTGTTAAGGTTCGCATGTTCTTCCAGGACGGCACCGACAAGGAAGTAAAGGTTTCCAAGCTCGACGGCAAGAAGATCAAGACCGTTGCTGATGCAGATTACGCTGGCAAGGATCAGCTGAAGGCTCGCACCATGTACACCTACGCTGAGCTGTCTGACGGCACTTATGACGTTAAGGAAGTTGGCGCTAGCAATAAGGTAGGCATGGATTATGCTGCGACCACTATCGCAACTGGTTCCACTGTTTACAATGATCAGAAGATCTCCAAGACGTCTGTTGCTGACGATGCAATCGTATTCGTTCAGACTGGCAATGAGACCAAGGTTCTGACCGGCAAGCAGATTAACAACTGGGGCGATACCGTTGCTCCGAACTTTGCTGCTGGCACGCAGATGCTGACCAAGAACACCAACGGCATCAAGTATGTTAAGTATGCTGTTCTGAGCAGCACTGATGCAGAGAATGTTCCGGGCGCTACCGAGGATCGTTCGTACGCTTACCTGCTGTCCAACCCGTCTAAGGAAACTGTAGACGGCGAGACCAAGGGCGCTTACGAGGTATGGACCGGCACCGAGAAGACCACCCTGCATGTTGACGCTTCTTCCGCTTCCGTTGGCGTAGCTGGCGATGTTATCTCCTACGCTACTAACGGCAAGTTCATCGAAGACGTTAAGGTTGTAGGCCATCAGGGCGCTAACCTGGCAGCTTCCACCGGCATGTCCTTCATCTTGGGCGTTGACGGCGACAACCTCCGCTTCATCGGCAATGATGGTGTAGAGAGCACCTACGAGTTCAGCAGCGACTGCACGTTCATCGCAATCAACGATGATAAGACCGAGGGTGCTGCTGACATCGAGGCTACCATGGCTAACATCAGCTATCCGGCTACCGAAGTTGTTATCGGCGGCACGACCTACTACGTACCGAATGCGTATGTGGTTTACGATCCGGCTGACAGCAACAAGATCGTGGCTGTGATCTATGATGCAGACGACGGCAAGCTGAATGTTCCGACCGATGTAAATACCTATCTGGTCAACAAGGCTCTGTATTAAGACAAACGTTTTAATATAGTCTTATAGTCTGTTAAGACAAAACCCCCGGGCTTTCGCCCGGGGGTTTTCCTTTATCGAAATGCAATATAGCAGTAGCCCATGTCGGACTGGTTGTAATTTCGATAGATATATGCGCCGCTGAAATCTGATTTTTGATAAACTGTAAAGCCGTTTGCATTGATGATGAGACCGGGAAAGTCTTCTCTGGGACCACAGGCCATGTTGGGCAGAGCTAACCCGCCAAAGCCGTAGCCGTTATCATTCGTTACACCTCTTTGATTTAACAGCAAAAGAGCCTTCGGCTGAAAACCCAAATTGAAAGTACGCTGTTCAATACCATCGCCGACATAGCTGCCGATATAAACCTCGCATTTGGCAGCGATCTGTGTCGAATGCGTGTTGATTTGCTGTTGCAAATTGCTGTCCGCGCTTGCGCGAGTGGAGGCCTCGCCTGCCGCTGTGCTTTCGATAGCGGCAAGGCGGTCGCGTACGTCCTGCGCCAATTTATCACCGGTGACACTGCCGGAAGGAATATTGCCCAGTACCGCATCGGTAAGCTGAGACTGCACATTCTCAACAGCTGCCTGTACGGTGTCGGCGGGCACCCCAGCGGTGCGTTGAAAACCGAGTCCTGCGGCGGCAGAGATGGCGGCAAGCGCATCGCACAGACCGTTGTGCGCCTGTTGCAGCTCCTCAGGACTGCTGTCGAAGTATGCTTTCAGTTCACTTGGCTGCATGTTAGGCTGGTCGCGTAGGGAAGAAATTTTTTTGCTGAAATTCAATAGCTTATTTTGCGAGAAGCTCATGGAAACCTCCTTGTTTGGCATAGTTCCGCACGTGTTTTGCTTCGAGCAAACACGCGCGGAGCCATATCCGGATATTTTGTTACACGGGGTGACAAGCATATCTATAGAATAGGAAAAAATACAAAAAACGCAAGAGCAAAGATTACACCTGCGTTTTTTCTTGCTTTTTGGGACGAATATTGTATAATAATGATATGACGCAGCAGCAATGCAGGGAAGCATTGTCTTGCTGCGGCTCCCGTAAGCAGGTATGCATGCAGGGGGATATACCCTCTGACTGAAAAGGGAGCGAAGCCGAAGCTTCGCTCCCTTTCCTGTTTTGAAACCAAAAGAGGGGAAGGGGTAATGGTATGGAGACGTTCTCCAGCATCATATCAGCAATTGATAACCGGATATGGGGCTTGCCGATGATTGTGCTGCTGCTTGGCACACACATCTTTATGACGCTGCGCACCGGCTTTATTCAACGTAAGACATTTACCGGCATTCGGCTGTCCCTAACAAAGGACCCGGATTCTCCGGGGGATGTCAGTCAGTTTCAAGCGCTGACAACCGCGCTGGCTTCGACCATCGGCACCGGAAACATCGTTGGTGTTGGCACGGCGGTATTCCTTGGCGGTCCGGGCGCAGTGCTTTGGTGCTGGCTGACCGGCGTGTTTGGCATTGCAACCAAGTATGCCGAGAGCCTGATTGCAGTTAAATACCGCGTGCAGACCAAGGATGGACGCATGCAGGGCGGCGCGATGTACGCATTAGAGCGCGGGCTGCACTTGAAATGGCTGGGGATAGCGTTTGCAGCGCTGGCTATGCTGGCCTCGTTTGGCATCGGCTGCGGCACGCAGATCAATGCGATTTCGGAAATTATTCAAGGTAACAGCCCGATTTACATTCCGCCGTTGGCCATCGGTATCGTTTTTGCGGCCATTACAGCGGTGGTTATCATTGGAGGCATCCAGTCGATTGCAATTGTCTGCGAAAAGCTGGTGCCGTTTATGGCAGCGTTTTATGTATTTGGCTGCCTGGTGGTTCTCTGCATCAACTGGGATTATATTCTGCCGGCATTACAGACGATTTTGGTGCTGGCATTTAAGCCGGGTGCAGTAGCGGGCGGATTGGTAGGCGGCGGCCTGCGGCTGGCTATGCAATACGGCGTCGCGCGCGGCCTGTTTTCCAATGAATCCGGTCTGGGTTCCGCGCCGCTTGTTGCAAGTGCTGCGCAGACGCGTAATCCGGTGCGGCAGGCACTGGTTTCCGCGACCGGAACCTTCTGGGATACGGTTGTCGTTTGTCTGATGACAGGACTGGTTTTGGTCACCACTATCATGAAAAATCCCAATATCAATATGGATATGATCGAGGATGGCAGCCAGATGACTACGGCGGCATTTTCGCAGATTCCGGTGTTGGGGCCGCTGATTCTGGTGATTGGCATCATCACCTTTGCTTACTCTACGATTTTAGGCTGGTCATATTATGGAGAGCGCTGCTGTGAATACCTGTTTGGTCGAAAAGGAATGCTGCCGTATAAGCTGTTATTCATTCTGGTCATTGTAATCGGGCCTGTATTGTCACTCGATTTGGTATGGACGATTGCCAACATTCTGAACGCACTGATGGCAGTGCCCAATCTGATTGCCGTACTGTTGTTATCCGGTGTGATTGCAAAGGAAACGAAACATTATCTCAATCATTTGGATGAAAAGGACACCACGGAGATTCCCATTGTGGATAAATAACGCAGAAGGATACAGAGACAGACGGATGAATACCATCCGCAAAAGGACAAAATAAAGCGATGATACATTTTCAGAAAACGCGACCGGGCGCGCATGAGGCGAAACGACGCCGTCCCGGCAAGCAGACAAATATCGCGGAAACTCATGGAATCCCACTGCGGATTGCAGCCGGTTGGAACATTCCGCTGGCGATTGTACTGGCAGCGGCTATCTGGTTTTTGTGCTTGAAAACCATGCCGGTTATTCCATACACCTTCTTTACCACGCCGCTACTGGGGTTGCTCAACTGGCTACCGGTACTTTTGATTTTGGCTGCGTTGACGTTTGCATTTGGCAATGTTTTCGGTGCGGCGGCAGTGACAATGGTCGTGTTCGGCGTATTCAATATTGCCAATCAGCTTAAAATCGAGGCACGAGACGATCCGGTCGTTCCGCAGGATTTGACCATGTTGCGGGAGGCGCTGACTGCGGCGGGTGGCTATGATCTGCGTATTGATTTGCCGCTTGTGTTGGCGTTTGTCGCGGCATGCATTGTTTTAATTGTGGCGGCTGTGCTGGTACGGACACGGAAAAGCAGTCGCAGCAGAGTGCTGGTGCGATGCGGTCGTGCTGTGGGCCCTTTGGTCAGTTTGGCAATTCTGTTTGGGCTGACGGTTACAGTGTATGCCTCTGCTGATTTGTTCAATTCCTTTCCCTGCACCAATCGATTTAATATGACCACGGTTTGTCAGGAAACCGGCTTCCATTATACATTTTTGCGCAGCGTGACGCAGAACAATCTGCAAAAACCGGAAGGATTCTCCAAAGCGGAGACCGAGGAACGCATTGCGCAAACACAAACGGCGGCAGCGCAACCCAAGCCGGTGAATGTCATCTTTGTGATGAGCGAGGCGTTTTGCGATATCACCGATGCGGATGCATTCGCATGGACGGAGGACACCGATCCGCTCAAGAACTATCACGCGGTGCAGCAGTCGGAGCATGCGATTTCCGGACGGCTGATTGTTCCAAACTATGGCGGAGGCACGGCGAATACGGAGTTTGATGTATTAGCCGGTATGCAGACCGCCATGCTGTCGGATGCAAGCGTATCTTCGTTCCGTGTACTGCATAAAAATATGGGTTCTATCTTCCGGGTTGCCGATGACAACGGCTGGCAGACGGCGTTTATCCATCCCGGTAAGGCATGGTTCTACAATCGGCAGAATATCTATAAATGGCTGGGTGCGCAGGAAATCGTGTTTGAGGATGCGTTTACCAATGCCACCTATAAGGGCGGATATGTATCCGACGCATCATTGACCGAATACCTGATTACAGACTTTCAAAACCGGCAGGCAACCGGTCAGCCGCAGTTTACCTATGTGACCACGATACAAAATCATATGGCATATACCGAATCCAAATACGGCAAGGCGCGTGATTTGTATCAGCTCCAGTTGGCGGAAGAACTGCCGGAAGATGCAAAGACAATGCTGACCGTTTATACGCACGGCCTGCGCGATGCAGATACGATGCTGGGCGATTTGGTCCATTATTTTGAGCAGCAGGAGGAACCGGTGCTGCTGATCTGGTATGGCGACCATCTGCCTAGCTTGGGGGATAATTACCTGTGCTACCGCGCGCTGGGTATGGACATGACGGCAGACCGGAGTATGCAGGATTGGCTGGATGCTTATGCGCCGCCGTTTGTAATGTGGGCCAATCAGGCGGGGGCGGATGCGCTGGATTTCGATACCTTGGCGGAGCGCCTGGGTATTCCACAAGACGGCATGCTGAGCGCGAGCTTTTTGGGTGCTGCTGTGCTGGATGCGGTGGGCTGTGGACAAAGTGACGAGTTCTTTGCCTTTGTAAATGAGCTGCGGCGTGAATGGCCTGTGGTGCAGCGTGGTACTGCGGTGGACGCGCAGGGGAACTATCTGTCTGCGCTGGATGGGACGGCCGCAGATGCGGTCAAAGAGTATCAGGATAGAACCTATTACCGCATGAAGTATGAAACCATTGAGTGAAAAAGAGCCGACGGCATAGCCGTCGGCTCTTTTTGATGAATGCAAGATATTATTGCAGCAACGCGCGATAACTTTCGGCGCGGTCGGGCTGACCGACTACAGCGAGCGAAACCTGTTCAAAGTCGAATACGCGGCGCGCCAACTGAAGTAAATCCTCTGCGGTGACCTTGTCGTAAGCGGCAAGCACCTGCTCTACTGCTGCAACCTGTCCGCGCAGCAGTTCGCTGCGGCCAATGGTCATCATACGCGTACCGGTGCTTTCCAATCCCATCAGCAGCGTGGTTTTG
The DNA here is from genome assembly GCF_052117165.1 of Agathobaculum sp. LCP25S3_E8. Taxonomy (NCBI): domain Bacteria; kingdom Bacillati; phylum Bacillota; class Clostridia; order Eubacteriales; family Butyricicoccaceae; genus Agathobaculum; species Agathobaculum sp. LCP25S3_E8. Next base: position 64,013 of record NZ_JBQKJR010000006.1, on the reverse strand, counting down.
ACCTGCTCACGGCAGCGCGAGAGCTCGTCAGGAGTAGGTCCGTCCTCGCAGAAGCGGTGCAGCTCACGTACGATCAGATCCAGCGCTTTATGCTCGGTTTCCGCGCCGAGACCGGTGTAAATGGACAGCAGACCGGTATCCAGATGCGGCGTAGTGAAAGTGTAGATCGAATAGCAGAGGCCGTTCTGTTCGCGTACCCCTTGGAACAGGCGGGAGGACATGCCGCCGCCAAGGATGGAGCTAAGCAAGTTCATTGCAAAGCGGTCCTCGGACAGCAGCGATACGCTGGGAAAGGCTAGACACAGATGGTTTTGCTCGATATCCTTTTCGCGCAACATCAGACTGGGCTGATAGACGGCGGGCGTAATCTGGTTGCGTCCATCGCCCTCCATTTGCGAAAATAACTCGGCGATATAATCCAAATCATCCTCGGTAAAGTGGCCGGAGACAGCGACAACGGTATCCGCAGGACGGTAGTAACGACGCATATAGTCGTGCATCGCTTCCGAGTTGATGGTTTGCAGCGTTTCCGCCGTGCCCAAAATGGGACGGCCCAGCGCCGAACCGTCATAGCACTGTTCAAACAGCTTGTCAATGGCGACATCCTCCGGAGAGTCCTCATACATGTCGATTTCCTCCAGTACAACGCCGCGCTCTAAATCAATATCTTCCTGTGCAAAACGTGAATGCATGAACATATCCGCCAGAATCGAGATACCGGTCTTGAGACGTTTGTCCAGCACTTTCATATAGTAACAGGTACATTCTTTATCGGTAAAGGCGTTGGCCTGTCCGCCCAGAGCATCGATGGCAATGGCAATATGCTGAGCAGAGCGTTTTTCCGTGCCTTTGAAGATCATATGCTCGATGAAATGAGAAATACCGTTCAGTGCGGCCGGTTCATACCGGCTGCCGTTGCCGACCCAGATGCCAACGGATGCCGTCCGCACGGTATCCAGTTTCTCCGAGATCAGGCGCACCCCGTTGGGAAGAACACGTTTAACATACATACTGGTTGCTTTCCTCTTTCTGTGTCAGTGATAAATAGGGGGTATGATCGTGGTATCATACCCCCTATATGGATCATATTGATTTAATAATACACCCGATTGCCGGATTCGTCCAGATAATAACGGTCGCCATCGGAGTCATAATAGTCCCCTGTTGCCGGATCATAGCGTCCGCCCTCTTCCGCGAGGGAAGCAGGATCGACCGTACTGTCCGAAGAAGAAGTATCATCTGTGGTAGCCGGTGCAGTCGGCGGTTCGTCAAAATCGACGCCGCCCAGCGGTTCATTAGCCGTATCCGTGCTAGTGCTGGTGGTACCGGAATCGGAGGAAGACGTGGAAGCAGTCTCGCCGGGGAATACATCATTATATATGTACTCATGGATGTGGTCAGCGGCCACATCCAAATCATATAGAATGTATTGACTGGAGGAGCCGTAATAATCCCATTCGCCATCCAACGGAACGCGGGTATGCTCCAGCGTGGGGACACCATCTTTGACAGCGCCGACAATCAGCGGGGCGATTTCGGTTGCCTTGAGCGAAGTTGTCACATAGGGGACAATCTTTTGCATCAATCCGATTAACTCGCTCGCGCCCATGGATTGCACCTTGGTGAACATGGCTTCCAGTACGATGCTCTGACGTTCCACACGCGCCCAGTCATCGCCAGTGCCGCCCTTACGGATACGACCGTAGCACAGCGCCTGCACGCCGTCCAGCGTTTGCAGGCCGGTTTGCTCTATGCCGGCAAATTCCTTGCCTTGCTCGATGCCGTAATCCCGGATAACACGGTTCAGTTCCAGAAGCTCTGCGGTGGTTTCTACATTAATCTCTACGCCGCCCAGCGCATCGATGATTTCAACCAGTTGCTCAAAATTCACCGCAATATATTCGGTGATGTCTGTTCCGAAATTCTCGTTGATGGTACGGATGGCAAGACTCGGTCCGCCTAGGAAGTAGGCGGCGTTGAGCTTGTCCTCACCATGGTCATCAATATTGACCAGAGAATCGCGCATCAGGCTGATGAGCTTAATCTTGCCGCGCATATTATCCACAGTGACGATCATCATGCAGTCTGAATGGCTTTGGGTGTCACCCTCGCGGGTATCCAGACCAAACAACGTAATATTGGTGATATTTTCATCCGCTTTCACACCTGCCGCCAGATCCTGACCAAACAGGGAACCGTCATAGGTGAAACCGAAAAATGACCGATAAGCGTACAGGCCAAGACAGAAAACAATGGACAAAATAACCAGAACGGTCAGTATACGGACAAGTCTGCGCTGGAAGCGTTTGAGAGACATAAAATCAATCCTGTACGAGCTGCGCGAACGACCGCTCGGTCAGCTGATGCACGCGCAGCGTGTTGGTGTAGTTGACGTGACCGACCGGCATACCGGCAGTGATGGTGATGATATCGCCTACGCGCAGATCCACTGCGCTGATGGCAGCCTGCTCGGACAGGTCATACAGCTCGGTGCCCGAGGTGGGACGCTTGGGAACCATCACGGGATGAACACCCCAGGACATGCTCAGATGGTGGAAGGTCTTGCCGTTCGGTGTGGCAGCGATGATCGGTGCGCCGGGGCGATAGGTCGATACTGCGCGTGCGGTCGAGCCGGACTCGGTGAACGCAACAATGCACTTTGCGCCCAGATCGGCGGTGGTGGAGCAGGTTGCGTGCGAAATTGCCAGCGTCTTGAGGTCGCCGGAAACATTCATGTTCTGGAATTCCAGACGGGTCGCGCGGCGGCGGTCGTAGTGGATGGTCTTTTCTGCGTTCTCTGCAATCATGCTCATGGTCTTGACGGTCTCAACCGGATACTTACCGACCGAAGTCTCGCCGGACAGCATGATAGCGCTGGTGCCGTCGTAAACCGCGTTTGCAACGTCGGAAACTTCCGCACGGGTCGGACGCGGGTTCTTGGCCATACTTTCGAGCATCTGAGTCGCAGTGACAACGCGCTTGCCGCGGGAGATGCAGGTCTTAATGATGTTCTTCTGAATTTCCGGCAGCACTTCAAACGGAACCTCTACACCGAGGTCGCCGCGGGCAACCATGACGCCGTTGGCCTCGTCGAGGATTTCCTGAATGTTGTTGACGCCTTCCATATTTTCAATCTTGCAGATGATTTCAACGTCTTCCTTGCCATGCGCTTTGAGGATTGCCTTGATGTCGCGCACGTCCTGTGCGGAACGGGTGAAAGAGGCGGCGATGAAATCAATGCCCTGTTCCAGACCGAACTCGATATCGGCGCGATCCTTATCGGATACGAACTGCATGTTCAGCTTGATGCCGGGAACGTTGATGGACTTGCGGTTGGAAAGCGGGCCGCCGTTGAGCGCGCGGCAGACAATGTCCGTGCCGTCCTTGACTTCGATAACGTCGAAGGCAACTAGGCCGTCGTCAATCAGGATGCGTGTGCCGGGCTGTACATCCGCCGGCAAACCTTCGTAGGTGATGGAGACGATGGTGTTATCGCCCTCGATGTCGCGGGTGGTCAGGGTAAATTCCTGCCCCTCCACAATTTCAATCTTGCCGTCCTTATACGTCTTGGTGCGGATTTCCGGACCCTTGGTATCGAGCATGATGCCGACCGGCATACCCAGTTCTTCGCGCGCTGCCTTGACAGCATCCATACGGGCCTTGTGCTCTTCATGAGAGCCATGGCTGAAATTCATGCGGGCGACGTTCATGCCTGCCTTGATCATTTCGGGAAGAACCGCGTCGGTCGCAGGGCCGAGCGTACAAATAATTTTGGTTTTACGCATCGAAACATATTCCTCTCTGTGTATCATCGCGTGTGTTAGTCTGACATTTTTTTAACAGCACCATTTTAGCAGTTTTCCAGCCGTTTTGCAATCGTTGGGCGCACTGTAATAGGATTTTCATGCTTTTCGACAAAAAAGAGCGCGTGGGCTGCAAACATCTTGTGTTTTATGATATGGTCTTGTATAATAGTGAAGTATTCCAGACAGGCTGGGAGATTAAACATGGAAAAAAACATGGAAAAAGCCTGTTTTACTGGAGCAAAGATTGGATAAAAAGTATCCGGCGGCGCAGCCGCCGCAAAAAGGAGAAGTGCGCAATGGCAAAGCCGGTTTTGGTGATTATGGCTGCGGGTATGGGTTCGCGTTACGGCGGACTCAAGCAGATTGACCCGGTCGGTCCGAATGGGCAGATCATTCTGGATTATTCAATTTATGACGCGCACCGTGCGGGCTTTGAGCGGGTTGTGTTTATTATTCGGCCCGAACTGCATGAGGCGTTTGAGCAGGCCATTGGCCGTAAAGCACGCCGCTTTATGCAGGTAGACTACGCCTATCAGACGCTGGACAAGCTGCCGGAGGGTTTGCATGCGCCCGAGGGACGGGAAAAGCCGCTCGGCACGGCGCATGCCGTCTGGTGTGCCAGCGAGCTGACAGCGGGCGCGCCGATTGCGGTCATCAATGCGGATGATTTTTACGGCGCGGACGCGTTCCGCAAAATGTATGATTTTCTGTCCGTTGCGCAGGACGATGAAAAATACCGGTACTGTATGGTCGGCTATCAGGTGGAGAATACCCTGACCGAAAACGGTACGGTATCGCGCGGGGTATGCACGGCGGATGAAAACGGTCTGCTGACCGGCATTGTCGAGCGCACCGCGATTTCGCGTACACCGGACGGGCGGATTGTCTACGCAGCGGATGGCGACGCGCCGGCAGGGGAAATCCCGGCGGGCACACCGGTTTCGCTCAATCTGTGGGGCTTTACGCCTTCCTTCCTTCCAACATTGGAGGAGGGGCTGCGCCGCTTTTTTGCAGAAAAGCTGCCGCAGAACCCTATGAAGGGCGAGTATTATCTGCCGTTTGCAGTCGATGAGCTGATTCAAGCGGGACGCGCGACTGCCAAGGTGCTGACCACCACGGCGCGCTGGTTTGGCGTTACCTATCGGGAGGATAAGCCGACCGTCTGTGCCGCCATTGCAGAGATGACCAGACAGGGTGAGTATCCGGCAGAACTGTAAGTGGGAGGAGACCAATGGAATTTTCAACCGAATTTGTTGATTTGCGCGACCGATTGACGCAGAGACTGGACCCTGCGTTTGTCTCCGCACAGAATGCTGAGGTTGCCGGGCGTACAGCGGCGCTGTTCAGTCGGTTTGATGTGACCAGCCAGAAAAAGCTGCTGGGAATGATGTCGATGGGCACGTCCAGTCACGCGCATGAGTACCGTCTGCTGTTTGCCCAGCCAGAGATGAGTACGGCGGCGTTGGCGGACTGGTGGGACTATGCCAAGCGGGCAGAGCAGGCACTCGTGCAACCCAATGCTGCGCACGGTTTTTCTATCGTGTCTTTCATCCTGGTGACGCAGCATGTGGACCGCGATATGCAGAAAAAAGTGCGTCGGTTGACCGCAGAGCGGCAGTTTGAGAATGGCAAGTATGGCTGGTCTTCCATACACTTTGCGGTTGTCGATTTGGAAGCGCACAAGATATACACAAATCGTATGGGCGCACCACTGAAGAATATTTTGCAGCCGGTTTTGCAAAAAAATACTTGAAATTTTGCACTTATTGTGCTATAGTATCATGGACGCAAATATAGCGTGCCATATTTTGGCGCGATAACAGAAAGAAAAACAGTGGAGGAATTGTAATTATGACTACCGCACAAATTGCACTTTCGATTGTAATGATTGTTGCCAGCCTGTTCCTGATTATTGTGGTGCTGCTGCAGAGCGGCGCACAGCAGGGCTTGGGCGCTATTTCCGGCGGCGCGGAAACCTTTTTTGGTGCCGGCAAGGCTACCGCAGCAGATAAAGTGTTTGCCCGCCTGACCTCGGTTGTGGGCGTAGTGTTCGTTATTGCTGCGCTCGTGCTCAATCTGATTCACTGATATGCAGACGGTACAGCGCGTGCTGCTGCTCGCATTTGCAGTGCTGGCAGCGCTGACGGTTTTCCAACAGATGCGGTATGGCATGATTTGCGGCCGTGTTGAAGGAACGGAGGATAAGCAGGCAGATCCGAAAGCAAAAGCATGTCGGCAGCGCGCAGTGCTCTGCGCAGTCGGGGCTGCGATCTGTCTGGCGGTCAATATTGTAATCGGGGCTTTGAGCCGGTAAGTGTTGTCTTGGGTTGCCAGAGACAAATGATTGGTAAAAGTGGTGCGTTGACGAGGATGCGCCACTTTTTTGATGCCTATTTTGTACGAGAAGGCAGCTTAAGAGGTGGAAGTCTGGCATCGCTTCCTTTTTGCACCGAAATATGGTATGATAATTTATATATCTGCTGTTTTTGAACAGCTTATTGGGGAGTTTTGAGGAAATGAGGAATCATTCGAACGTCTGCCGGGTTCTGGTGGTTGACGGACAGGGCGGTGGCATTGGCAGTCAGTTGGTAAAGCTGCTGCGGCCTTGCCTGCCTGAAAGTTGCGAATTGATTGGTGTCGGCACTAATGTATTAGCAACCAACGCGATGCTCAAGGCGGGCGCTAACCATGGCGCAACAGGAGAAAACGCCATTGTGTTTAATGCCGCGCGTGCGGATGTGATTCTGGGACCAATCGGCGTCGTGATGGCCAATGGTATTCTGGGGGAGGTTTCTCCTCAAATGGCAACGGCTATTTCGGGCGCGGACGCAAAGAAAATATTGATTCCGTCCTCCACCTGCGGGATTTACGTGGCGGGCACAGAGGATTGCCGTCTGGAAGAATACCTGCGTCGTGCGGTGCAGACTGTCATGCAGGTTATTGCGGAATGATCGGAGAGAATTATGAGGCGCTGCTGCGTGCACATCGCGCGCGGTATCCGCTGATGCAAGCGCAGGATTGCGTCAAGCTGCTCTATCAAAGTGAGTTTGGCCCGATGCATTTGGGTGAAAATAAAGAAATGCTGATGAACAGCATTGCAGAGGAATGGAAAACGGTGCCGAAAACCGCTTTACCGGTTGAACCGGAAAGAATTGGCGGCGGTTTATGTCGGTTTCCGCTTCGCCCTGAGGTATTTGGTCCGGAGGCGGCGCGGCTGCTTGCCGGATTGATGCAGCAAACCATGCTGCATCGTCAAGGTAATCCGGAACGTTTGCGGGAGCGCATGGAACAGCTGAGTGCAACAGAACCGGAGTTACAGCATTGGCTGTCGGAAACAGTATGGGATTATGCTTCACCAGTTCGGCACAGTGCGCGGTTTCGTGCAGCGTATCAGCCGCATTACCGGCTGCTGCGGCGGGAATATGCCGGATATTTTTCAGTCTTGCTGCGGATTGCACAGCAAATGCAGAAAAAGCGTCCGCTGCTCATCGCCATTGACGGTTGCTGCGGCAGCGGTAAAACGCAGCTGGCCGCGCTTTTGCAGGCGTTATTCCCGTGCTGGGTGTTTCACACGGATCATTACTATCTGCCGATTGCGAGACGTGCGACGGACTGGCAGCAGCGACCTGCCGGCAATATGGATTTGGAACGGCTGTGGACCGAGGTCATACAGCCGGCACAGTCAGATATAACGGTATATCAGCGCATATTCGATTGCGCGGCGCAGCAATTGGGACAAGCGCAGGCTGTAGTTCCGGCTCCGCTGAGCATAGTGGAGGGCAGCTATTCTCTGCATCCGATGCTGGCCGACGCCTATGATATGCGTATTTTCCTCACCTGCTCGGAGCAGGAGCAGAAAACGCGTCTACAAGCGCGGGAGGGCGCGTATTTTGAAATGTTCGAGCGCGTCTGGATCCCGATGGAAAAGCGGTATTATGCTGAATGTGCTCCGCTTTCATATCATCCGATGGTGGTGGATACCAGCTCGTTTTTTTGCGAATCATTCGATTCGCTTTGTATATAAATGGACTTTGCTGCCAAGAAGGCAGTTGGACTCCCTCCGGCAACTCCTGAAAAAAGCCATGAAGGCTGTGCGGTTTCAGAAGAAACGGCTTGAAAAGACTTTTAAAGGAGCTTTTATCATGCGAAAATCTATTCACAACTTGGTTCTGGCGGCGCTGTTTTTTGCGCTGGGGCTGATTCTTCCGTTCTTTACCGGGCAGATCCCGCAAATCGGGAGCATGCTGCTGCCAATGCATATTCCGGTGCTCATCTGCGGTCTGATCTGCGGCTGGCAGTATGGCGCGCTCATCGGCTTTATCCTGCCGCTGCTGCGCTATGTCCTCTTCGGTATGCCGCCGATCTTCCCGACCGGCATTGCAATGGCGTTTGAATTGGCAACCTATGGTCTGGTTGTTGGTGCGCTCTATGCGCACTCCCGCTGGAAGTGCATCTTTGCGCTTTACCGGTCGCTGCTTATCGCAATGGTGGTGGGCCGCATCGTATGGGGTGTGGCGGAGATTGTGCTGCTGGGCTTAGGCGGTCAGGCATTTACCTGGCAGCTGTTCCTGAGCGGTGCATTGTTGACGGCGATCCCCGGTATTGTTTTGCAGCTGGTGTTCATTCCGGCGCTGATGATTGCATTGGATCGCACTGGTTTGGTTCGTTTTTCGAAAAAAACTGCGGCGGATGCAGCGTAATGATTTGGTAGAAAAAATCAATGAAAAAGAGAAGCGGTGCTTTCATGAAGAAAGCACCGCTTTTTTCACTAGAGCAGCATTGCGCCACTTATGCCGTAAAAAATGACTATCTATCGACAAACGGTAGAAATCCAGATTCATTTTTCTTATACTATGATGTTTGGAGCCGAAGGTAGAAACATGCAAATTGAAATCAAGATTGATAATAGCTGCAAGGAAACCAAAGTTTCTGAAATTTGGAAAACAGATGATCAGTGAATTCTCCATCAAACAGCTACGCTTTTGAGGGGGGATTTGAAGTCAACAATCCAATTACCCAAAATTACCAAAATATTCTTGTGCAGAATGTGAGATACCCGTTTTCAAAAAAACAATGAGGGCGGCACTGCTTTTGTGCGGAAGAGGAAAAAGCGTGCCGCAAAGCGACACGCTTTTTCACAAGAAAAGAAAAGAAGAAAAGAAGATAACAGGCAGGGGATAGTAAAAACACGGCTATCGGATCAGAGTTACCAAAGGTCGAGGGAGCGCTTACAGCGCATCAACGTTGATGGAGGAAACGTTCGGGATTGTGGACAGCTGCAACAGCAGATCCGAGGTTGATACATCGCGCTGATGGATGCCTAGATATAATTCAAACCGCACGCGGGAGTGTTCTCCATCGACATCCCGACTGGAAAAATTGCTGATATTAGCCTCCTGCAAATCCAGTGTCTTGCAGATGGTATGAAAACAATCGCCTTGTTGACTGCAAAGGAAAGAAATTTCGAAGCGCGGGAACTTGAACAGCCGCAGAGCCAGCATGGCAATCGCAAAACCGCAGAGCGAAATGATATATTGCCCGGCACCGACAGCCAATCCGAGGCAGGCGGAAACCCAGAGGGTAGCCGCGGTGGTCAATCCGCGCACCGAGCGGCCCTCTTTCATAATGGTACCGGCGCCGAGGAAACCGATGCCGGAGATGACCTGCGCACCCAGTCGGGCGGGGTCGGAATTGGCGGTGCCGACAAACTCTCCTACGGTCTGACTGCCTAGCAGCATAATAACAGCCGCGCCGATGGTCACCAGCATGTGTGTGCGCACGCCGGCAGGATGGTGACTGCGGGCGCGTTCCCAGCCAATGCCGCCGCCGATGCAGATAGCCAGCAGCAGCCGAAGAGTGGTATGACCAAGCAGGATAAGATGTTCCATGCTGTTTACCCCCTTTGACGGATAAAGAGCGGGTTGGTAAAGGCAAGATGTTGACCCGTGCGACCGTAGTAAGTGCCGATTAAATCGGCACGCAGCCAGCCCGGTGCGGCTGACAGATGCAGACGCTGGTGCGTCTGTGCCGGACAAACGGCCAATATGCGGCCATTTTGCACAAGCCGCAGCTCTTGCAGCTGCACCTGGCTGCGGTCCCAGTCGTTGGGCAGGGTGTCCGGGTCGACTGTTAACTCGATTTCGAGCGGTCCGGCTTTCACCTCGTCGCCAATCTCCCAGCTGACACCTTGCGCATCTGTGCCGCACATGGTCAGCAGCGGTCCGGCCGCCAGACAAACGTGACCGGCACGAATTGCGTTTAAAATTGCGTCCTGCGTCAATGCACCGTCTACGCCGACATAGGTGTGCGCGTAGGCAAAGGTATCCTCGCGGTGCCAGTCGCGGCCGCTCGTCGCCGTGATGCGGCAGCCGCGGTCCAGCAGCTGCTCCCACAGCGCAAACGCGCGCAGGCTCTGGATTTTGCGCGGCGCATCATCGCGCGACCAAACCTCAAGATAGTCGACCGCCGTCCAGTCTGCCACCTGAAATTCCCAGTGATAGCCGGTGTTCACCGGATTGGACAGCGCGAAGGGATGCGCGATGCCAACAATGCCGCCGTTCTGATGGATGGAGGCGATTGCACGGTCGATTTCGGGCGGCTGCACACCGCGCCAGTCGGTGTAGCCCTGCTCACCCAGTACCAGCATATGGCCGAAATACGTCGTCCATTCGATACCTGCCACGCCGATCAATCCTTCACGCTCAAGTGCGGGGTAGAATTCCCGCAGGCCGGAAGCAGTGTTGTGGTCGGTCAGAGCTACGGCGACAAAGCCCCGTGCATGGGCCGCTTCGACCAGACCGGATACAGTGAAATCACCGTCGCTGTGCTCCGTGTGGGTATGCAGTTCAACCGGATACCACTTCATCGGGCAGCCTCCCTTCAATGCGCAGTGTGCCGCGGCACACCGGTGAAATAACTTCGTGCAGATGCAGCATACCAGCCCATGATCCCTCCAGCCGGGCCGGGGGATTGAAGCCCCGTGAGGCAGTTTCAGTGGTCAGAATATGCTCCTGTTCGGTCGCCCAGCGGTGGGCGTTGCCGATGTATGTTCCGTCTTTGTCCAAGGAGATCGTGATCAGGTTTTTGACCGGGAGAAACTGCTCCGCCCGCATGGGCTGCAGCTCATGGGGATAACAGTCGTAGTAGCGTGTGAGCGCTTTTTCCACCTCCGGACGGCAGATTTCCTCCGAGGTTTCCCGACCGGGAGAAAATGTGAAGTACAGACGCGCTTCTACGGCTCCGTCCGGGCAGGTGAAGGAAAATGGTACGTCGTGCTGTGCATCCTGCGGCGTCCAGCAGTAGTCCTGCTCAAAAAGTACCATGGGTCAGACCTCCTTTGCGTAATATGGGATACAGTGTGTTGGTTCCTGTGCAACACAGCAGAGTGCACAGGGCGGATTGCCGTTTTGCAGCCCGAAGGATGCCGCCAGACGACCGGTTGTGTAGACCTGTGTCGGCCGGCCATGTTCGGTGAGATATTGTTCCGCCCGTGCCTGTACTTCGTCGCAGGCGCTGCAGAAGGTGCGTGCTTCGTCTGCACACATCAGGAATACCTGCGGGTCGCAGGCTTCCACCAGACTTTGCGGCATGCCGTCGCGTTGACCATGGTGGGTCAGCTTGAGCACCTGTGCGCGCGGGAAATCCGGCGCGGCACAGCGCGCGTCCCAGCCGCTGCACAAATCGCCCGTCAACATGACGCGCCAATCACCGCACTGCAGACTGCAAGCCAAACTGCAAGTGTTTTCCACCTTGTCAAACGCGCGCATCGCATCCCGTTGAGCGACAGGATCGGACATGCGGCAGAAGGCCTCGTATTCTGCACGCCGGTCGGCAGCCCGCTGTTCATCCATGCCGAACAGACGGATATTGCAGCCCGGCCACAGGGACTCATAATCGGCGGTAGCCGTACGCTCGCGTACAGGAATGCCGCGTTTAGTCAGAATTTGGCGCAGCGTTTCAAAATGCTGTAAGCCGGTGGTAAACAGGCGCAGACTCAGGTCGTCGGGACACTCGGGCAGAGCAGCGGATATTGCATGTTCTGCGCTGGTTGTCGGCCGGCAGTTGATCCAGAATTCCCGGACAGGGAATTGCTCGGTCGCATCCACCAAACCGCTCAAATGGTCGTTGTGCAGATGGGTGCAAAGCATGCAGTCGATTTGTGTTACGCCCTTTTGATGCAGAAAATCCGCCAGACGGATGGTGCCGGGCTGGTCATAGGTTTCGTCGCCGCTGCCTGGGCCGCCGTCAATGACCAGACAGTGTGCGCCATCCAGCAGGACGATTGCTTCGCCGTAGCCGACATTTAGAAAGTACAGTTCCATAAAGGGTCCTCCGTAGAAAAACGGACACATGGGCGGTTCGGTTGCCGAACCCCCCATGTGATAGCTTGCTTAACGGACCGATGCCGTTTTTTCCTGATTGCGTTCCGCCATGACCAGTGCTACGCGCTCTTCCTCAGTATGTGTGGAGGGAGGCGTCAGCAGGCTGACCACGATGCAGAAAATAAAGGTTACGATGGTTACCGGAAGCGCCGGGCCTTTGAAGGTTTCCGTGATCCAAGCGTTAAACGGCTGGTAAACCAGATAAATAACGCCGAATACAATACCGCTGGCCATGGTAGCGACGCCGCCCTGCCAGGTTGCACGCTTCCAGAAACGGCCAACCAGCAGTGCCACCGCCATACCGGGCGTGAACGAGCCGATAACATTGTTGATGTAGCTCATGATGTCGTTTGCGAAGATGGTCATGCCAAACGCACCAACCAACATGATGACCAGAATGATACGGGAGTACTTCGGGATATCATCATCCGCAACCGGCTTTTTGAAAATGAGTGCATAAACGTCAGTCAGGAAGGTGGTAACACCTGCGATGGCATCCGAGTCCGCCGAGGACATGATGGCGGACAGGCCGGCAATCAGGCATACAAGGCCGATGGCAGGCGGGAGTACGGTGGTCGCCATGTAGGCAAAGGTAAAGTCCGGGTTTGCCAGTACGCTTTCCGCACCGGTGCTGGTTGCAATGGTGAAGCCAGACATGCCGACGATAGCCGGCAGAATTGAGAAGCAGCCAACCACTGCTGCCGCAATCAGAATCGCCTTGCGGGCGGTTGCAGGAGTCTTGGCCGTATAGACGCGCATGTGAGCGGTCGGGCCTGCCATTGCGCCGTAGTAGGAAGCAAGAGCAACTGCCAGTACGCCGAGCACACCCTTGGAGCCGAGGCCGAACGCGGTCATGGCGCCCGGGTTGCCGGCCGCTTCGTATGCCGCACGGATGTTGTCAAAGCCGCCCGCCGCAGGGATGGCCAGAATAGCAATCAGCACGAAGCCGCCGAACAAAAGAACTGCCTGAATGGCGTCCGTCCAGACAACCGCCATGTAGCCGCCGACGAATACATACACGCCGAAGGCAAGAACGGTGATAATCTTGGCCGGGATCATGTCCATACCAATGAGGTAGGCCAGATAGTTGGCGCCGCCGTTGATGGCACTGCCAACCCAAACGATTGAAACGATGAAGATGACGACCGACATGAATTTGCGCATGTACGGGCTGCCGTCATAATAGAATTGCAGCTCTTTGCAGAGCGTGCGGAATTTGTGCTTGCGCACATGAGAGAAGCAGAATGCAACCGTAACCAGACCGATTGCATTGGCCAGCGGATAAACCGCGCCGAGCCAACCGTCACGGAAGCCGTTTGCCGTTGCACCAACCGAGGTGCCTGTGCCAACTGCCGTCGCAGCCGCAGTGCAGATCAGCAGCAGCAGGCCGACGTTTCGGCCGCCCATCAAATAGTCTTCTCCTTGTGTGGTCCCCTTTTTGCTGGTCAGATAGGCAATCAGTATCATCAGCGCGATGTATACGAAATAGCCTATGACGAAAAGTACCGCATATTGTCCTGATACTATATGATTTCTCCTTTCAACCCCTTGATAAGTGGTATAGACAACACACGTACTTTTTTATATCATATAGATGAAAAGTTGTAAATACCTCTTGTAGAATTTTGTCAAATTGACGTTTTTTGGATAACGAAATTAGATAATGTGACCAGATGGATTACGATATTGACAAGAGAGAGGTTGCACTTTTGACAAAACTATATATAATAGTACATATTAAAATGGCGGCACGGTCTTGACCGGACGTGCGCGCGACAGAAGGAGGAACCACATATGCAGCAAAAGTCCTCTGCCTTACGCGCAAAAGAGGCCTTTTTGGATTTGTATCAGGCGGGGGAGTTTGCGCCCGGCAGTAAGCTACCGTCTGAAGTACATATGGCGGAGCGGCTGGGGGTCAGCCGGGAAACATGGCGTAAGGCGCTGAGCCTGCTGCGCAGCGATGGGCTGCTGGTGTCCAAGCATGGTTCGGGCACTTATCTGCTGGAGCGGCCCCGCCGGATTGCTAACGATTTGTCTCAGCTGCAGAGCATGAGCAAAATGATTGCGGCGGCGGGGATTCGCGAAGAGGAGTCGCATGTAGAGTGTTCGGTGGGCTGTGTGCCTGCGGATGTCCGCCATTTCTTTGAAGCGCCGGAGGACGAGGAATTCTTTATCCTGCGACGGATTCGCCACGCGGATTGCGGCATCATTTCGGCCAGCTTGAGCTATCTGCCGTGCAAATATGCACCGGATTTGCAGGAACATATACCGGCCTCGTTGTTTTCTTATTTGGAGCAGACGCACGGTATTCGAATTAGCCGTGCGTTGACCGAGCTGTTCATCCCGCCACAGGATGACCCGTTGCGGGCCTCGTTGCAGTTTCCGGAAGGCTGCGATGCTTTTGGATTCCGCCAGTATCATTATGACTCGCGCGGGAATCCTCTGCTGTACTCGCTTGATTATTTGCGCAGCGATTTGTTCCACTTTACCATCATGCGGATTCGGCCGTGATGGGCGGCAAAGTCCCTCGGAAGGGACGAGCGCGGAAGCGGAACAAATAAAAACAGCCGCCGCGCGGTCGGAAAAGACTGCGCGGCGGCATTTTTCATATGAGAAACCTGTTCTTATTGGAGTTGTTGTTCCAGCAAAGACCGCACACCCTCCCATTCGCTCTGATGCAGACAGCACAGACTTTCGTGCGGAACGGTTCGGGTGCTGCCGTCCATGCAGCGGGCAGTCAGGTCGTGTGGAGCGTCATGTGCGTCGGCAAAATCGGACAACGCGACGAAAACCATGTCCGCGACCTCACAGCCGGGAGAAAACGGGGGGATTCCGTCCATGCGGGTGAGAAAAGCAAAGGCAAGCTCATCGTCAAAACCGCCGTCCTCGCCCCGTGCATACTGTTGGCGGTAACTGCCTGCCGGAAGAATATCGCCGGGGCGCAGGATAAGCCCGCTTTCTTCCCGTGCTTCGCGCAGCATGGCGGTTTCCGGCGTTTCGCCGGGGTCGATATGTCCGGTGGCGGACAAGTCGAAACCGCCGGGATAAAGCGGGCGGTCAAACTGACGCTGTTGCAGCCACAGACCGGGGATACCGTCCCGTATGCCGATGGTCCAAAGGTGACAGACATGGTGATATAGCCCTTGCGCATGCACGACTGCGCGCGGCCGCTCGCCGCAGGCTCGTCCGTCTGCATCGTAAACGGTCAGCAGTTCGCCGCTGTTTTGTGCTGCAATCAGCGCCTGCTTTTGTGTGCGAGGGAGACGTTTGATTTGCGCCTCGCGCCGCATCGCCTCACTTTGCGTGGGAAAAATTTCACTGTACACCAGTGTGACCGGACTGCGGCCACGAGTGTATTTGGCTCCCTTGCCGCTGTTGTGCGCCGCCAAACGGGCGGTCAGGTCGTTGGTCCAGCCGCAGTACAGCGTATCGTCCGCGCAGCGCAGAATATAGGTGTAATTGCTCATTGGTGTGAGCGGATATCCCGCTGGGCGACGACCTTGCAGCCTTTGCTGCGAATCAGGGCGCGTACCTTATCGTGACTTTTTTCGCTGCTGCCGCTGGCCGAAACAAGCAGCACCTCTACCTCCTTGCCGGAGGGCAGCAGGTTGACCATGGTGTTGAACGGCGGGGCGGGGAAGCCGGCCCAGACCGGTGCCATCAGAACAATTCGCTCGTAGGCGGACAGGTCGGGCGCTTGCTGCAGCGGCACGCTTTTCTGCCGGATGGCAGCGGGACAGCCGCGCGTAAAAGCGGTCAGCGGGTTATATTTTTTTACGGGTACGGCTTCCAGCAGGTCGGCGCCGCGCGCGTTGGCTTCCGCGCGGGCAAAGGACCGTGTTGCGCCGCCTTGCGAGAAATAAACAACGGCGGTTTTCATGCGATGCACTCTCCTTGCTGCTATCGGTGAATCATTAAGAACTATTCTTAGTATACCACAAAAGAGAAAGCAGCGGATGGATAATCCGCTGCTTTTTTGCCTATTATTCTGCGCTTTCCGGACTTTGCTTTGCGGCGTCGCGCGCGGCTTTCCGCTTTTTGTACAGGCGGCTGCCGATAACGTAGCCAATCGCAGCGCATACGACAGCGCAGATGTTCGCATTCGGCGGATTGTAGCCTGCTATACCGATAATGCCGGAAACAAGGTAGCCGACCGCCACACCGAATGCGGTATAGTGGAAGCATACGCGCGGCATGCCGAAAATTCGCACATCGGCGGGGTCGATATCTTCTTCTTCGACCGGTTCTTCTTCGGCGCCGTCATCCGTCGTTTCGACGATTTCATCGCTGTCAGCTTCCGCAGACAAAACGGATTCTTCCGTTTGCGGCGATTCCGGAGCGGCTTGCACCGATTCGGTCTGTTCTTCAGCCAGCGGCTTCTGGTTTTCGCTCATAAGGGCACATCCTCTCATTGGGGAGGGGTTTTACTGGACGGTGCTCTGCGTCGGGATGATGATGGCGGCAAGGATATAGGCTAAAAAGCCGGTTCCGCCGAAACAGCAGAGAAAAGCCCAGGCAAGGCGAATAAGCGTCGGGTCGAGACCGAAATATTCAGCAATGCCCGCGCATACGCCGCACAGCATGCGGTCGGATTCACTGCGGTACAGTTTCTTGCCATTCATAGTAAAAACTCCTTTTCTTCTATCATACGTTGTTTTGGGGGGTTCGTCAAGGGGAAGGAGGATAAAGCACACAGTTAAGCTTAAAATCCTATGGGCGCCCGGCCGGTATCTTCCAAAAGCAGATCGAGCGTACCGCTGCCGACCTGCGCGCGCAGCAGCGGACAGGCGTTGCTGCTGCCTTTTTGGGAGGCATGGTGCGTGTCGGAGGTGGTTCCGGAGATGGCGTGCCCGTCGAGCAGGATTGCGCCGCCGTCTGAATCGAGCTGGTAGCTGAGCGCAGACGAATCCGGGTATTCGCCAACAAGGGTCGCAGTCATGCTACCATCACCAAGCGAGATATCCAGTGTGCCGCTGGTGCTCATTTGTCCGATTTTGAGTTGATCTGCGTAAAGTTTTCCGTTTTGCACAGTGATATTGTATTTGTCACTGGAGAGTTTTTCTGCGTTCAGCGTGCCGTCTGCGATATGGATTTCCAGATTATCGGCGGCAAACGGTCCGGAGCCGGTGATATCGACGGTTTGATCCCCGACGTTCAGAAAAATGTTGGAATACGATATTGTGTACGGCACATTGATGACGCATTGCTCCGACCCGCTGGGCGTGAGACACAGCGACCAGGTGGAGCCGTCGATTGTGCTGCTGGTGATGTTTGCGCCGGACACATCAAAGCTCGCCGTGCCGCTGACAATGTTAATTGTGCCGTTGTTATCCGAGACACCGGAAAAGTCAAAGTTCAGCGAGGAGATGACATCCATGCTGCGGGGGATATCAATGCCGCTGGCAATCGTTTCATGCCGCGTGTCCAGCCAGTCATCTACCCAGTCGGTATCAAAGTTGTCCAGCGCATCATCGACCGCACGATCGACCGTATCATCGATCCAGTCATCCAGATCGTCGTCAAACCAGCCGGAGTGCCAGCCGTGGTCATCTACCCATGAATGATAATGCCACCGGTTTTGCATGCCATACGCAATATCACGGATGCTTTCGCTGACTGGATGCAGCGCGCCGTTATAATAGGAGCCGTACAGCTGTCCGCCGGCGGCCCAGCCGCCCAGCATCAGGCAGCCGCCGATGACCAGAATCGAGCAGCAGGCGATAATGAGTTTTTTCATTTCGTTTCACCTCCGTTTTTGCGTGTGCGGCCGCGCCACTTGTCAATTGGCCAGCGAAGCAAGGCCACAAGCGCGCGAAACAGCGGCGGCACAAACAAAATACACAGCTTAATTACCAAAAGCGACAGCAGAATGCCCAGTGCGAACAGCGCAAGACCGCAGCCGAGGGTCATCACCGCGCTGGCAGGCATGCTCCACAGGACAAAGGAGATGCCGCACAGGATAACGCCTGCTGCCAGCAGGCAGAGCGGCACGACTACGACAAACACCAGTACCACCAGCACGACGGACAGCAGAATGCCGAACAGGGTGGTGATCAGGCCTATCAGCACGCCTGCGAGCGGGATACCGACCGGAATGGCCAGCAGCACCAGCACAAGCAGAAGCCACGGATTGATGCCGTGCCAGCGGCGCTTTTTCTGCTGCGGCGCTGTACTGTTCGATGCAGGCTGCACGGGTGTCACTTCCCGATAATCCGCAAGGATTTGTCCGGCTACTTTTTCCGGTGTGCCCAGATCGGCAATCACTTTCTCTTCGTTTTCCGGTCCCGCGTCGTCAAAATATTCCTCATAATAGCGCAGGGCGCTGGCGCGTTCCTCCTCGGGCAGGACGGAAAGCGCGCGCCGAAGCGCCGCCATATATTCAGTTCTGTTCATTGGCTAACCCCTCCAAAAAAGATCGCGTCGATGCCGTTCCGGTAATTTTGCCAGTCGATACGGTGCTGCCGGAGCTGGGCGCGGCCGTGCTCGGTAATTTTGTAATACCGCCGGTTGCGCCCGGCAAAGGCCTCGTCGTAGGTTGTCAGGCAGCCGTCCTTTTGCAGGCGGCGAAGTACCGGATACAGTGTCGATTCGGAAATTTCCAACACTTTTTGCACATCCTGTGTGATGCGGTAGCCATAGGTGCTCTCCCGCTCGACCACTGCAAGCACGATCCCGTCGAGCAGGGAGGAGGCGATCGGGTATGACATGGAATACCACCTCTCTTTTTGTGTTTGCAATAATATTATATGATATATAATATAGTCCGTCAACTGGTATTTCAAAAAAATAGTATGAAGGAATTGTAAATTTTGTAGGAATGGTGCGCGGAAAAGCGTAGTTTTGCATTGTATTTGCACGTCAAATAGCGTATAATGTTATCTGTATGAGTAGAAGGCAATAACAAGAAGGGGCGAAACAGGAAAATGAAACTGGCTGTATTATTTGGCGGCATTTCCAGCGAGCACGATATTTCGTGCCTGTCCGCTGCGTCCATTCTGCGCAATTTGGACAAAAACAAATATGAGATCTACGCGGTCGGCATCACGCAGGAGGGCAAGTGGTTTTACTGCCCGACCTGTGATCCCGACCGCATTGAAAACGGTTCGTGGGAGCGCATGGCGGATAAGGTGCCAGCAGTGCTCTCGCCGGATCGTGGTGTACATGGTCTGATGCTGCTGCATGAGGACAAGGCGGAGACGGTACGCTTGGACTGCGTGTTCCTGGTGCTGCACGGCGTTGGCGGCGAGGACGGCACGATGCAGGGCCTGCTGGAGCTGGCGGGCATCCCGTATGTGGGCTGCGGCGTAGCGGCAAGCGCCAATTCGATGGATAAATCCATCACCAAGGCAATCGTGGAGACAGCCGGTGTGCGGCAGGCAAGATATTTCCTTGCACTGCGGCAGGATTTTGAGCGCGGCGCGGAAGGCGTGGTCCGTGCGGCGGCCGAGGCGCTCGGTTCTTTCCCGGTGTTTGTCAAGCCCTGTTCGCAAGGCTCGTCGGTCGGTGTTGCCAAGGCGGGCGATATGCTTGAGCTTGCCGCGGGTCTGACCGAGGCGTTCAAACTGGACAGCAAGGTGCTGGTCGAGGAGTTTATCGATGGGCATGAGGTCGAGTGCGCAGTGCTGGGCAATCAGCGTCCGGTGGCCTCTACCGTGGGCGAGATTGCGCCGACGCAGGCGTTTTATACATTTGATGCCAAGTATAAGGATGAAAGCTCCAAACTGTACATCCCGGCCCATATCACCGAGACGCAGATGGAGACCGTGCGGCAGAATGCGCTGCGCGTCTATGCCGCGCTCGGCTGCCGCGGCCTGTCCCGCGTAGACTTCTTTGTTACCCATGAGGATGGTGAGGTTGTGTTCAATGAGCTGAACTCCATTCCGGGCTTCACCTCCATCAGCATGTATCCCAAGCTGTTTGATTACGAGGGGCTGCATTATCCTGACCTGCTGGACCGTCTGATTGAGCTGGCGCTGGAGGAGCATCATGGATAATCGCGCGATTGGCGTGTTTGACTCCGGTCTGGGCGGCCTGACTGCGGTGCGGCGGCTGCACGCGCTGATGCCGCAGGAGAACATCATTTATTTTGGCGATACCGGACGCGTGCCTTATGGTACGCGCGGACGGGATACTATTATTAAATATGCGCGTCAGGACGTTGCGTTCCTGCGGCAGTTTGACCTAAAAGCCATTATCATTGCATGCAACACGGTGTCATCGGTTGCGCTTGACCTGCTCGACCGGGAAAATGACATTCCGATTATCGGTACGGTCGAGCCTGCCTGCCGCCGTGCGATGACAATGACGCAAAACGGCAGGGTCGGTGTCATCGGCACGGCGGCGACCGTGCGGTCGGGCGCGTATGAGCGTTATCTGCACCATGCGGACGGCAGCCTGACACTGTATAACCAGCCCTGCCCGCTGTTTGTGCCGCTGGTCGAGAATGGCCGCGTGCAGCGCGGTGATGTGGTGATTGAAACGGTCGTGGCGGAGTATCTCGCGCCGCTCAAAGACGCGGGCGTGGACACATTGATTTTGGGCTGCACGCACTATCCGCTGCTCGAGGACGTAATCGGGGACTTTATGGGACCTGATGTGACGCTCATCGACTCGGGTGCGGAGGCGGCAAACCTCGCCTCGACGCAGTTTGACCCCGCCGGAGGGCCGGGCGAGACAAGGTATTTTGTCTCGGATGACCCGGACGGGTTTGACCAGCTTGCGGGCCTGTTTTTGCAGGAGCAGATTGAAGTGGGCGCGGGCTTGGTCGACATTTCAAGCTATTGATAAAGGCATGGACGGAGAACGAGCAATGAAAAAGGACGTTTGGCTTTCGATTTCCTCCAAACAGCAGTTTGCTGACTGCGACGAGGAGCGGATTAACTTAGTGACCGCCGCAACGCTGTATGAGCGCGGCGGGAAATATTATATCGCCTATGAGGAGAGCGAGCTGACCGGGCTGGAAGGTACCAAAACCACGGTCAAACTGGACGGCAAGACGGTCGCGCTCATCCGAACAGGCGCATACCCTTCGCACATGCTGTTTGCCGAGGATGAACGGCATGTTGGATTGTATCAGACACCGATTGGCGCGGAGATGACGGTTTCCACCCATACCTCGCGTGTGCGCAATACCGTGGGGGAAAACGGCGGTGAGCTGGTGATTGATTATACGGTGGAAGTGGATCATTCGCTGATGGGCGAACACCATTTTGAAATGGTGGTGTCCACGCAGCCGGCACAGGTTTGAGAAAAATAAACGGAGAGTGAACAGATGAACGCATATGAATTTGCGCGCGCCGAAGCAACCCGCGTGGTTGAGGCGGCTTATCATAAAGCAGTGGCGGCGGGTGTGCTGCCCGAAGGCGATATTCCGCCCGTTGCGGTGGAGACTCCCAAGGATGCTTCCAACGGTGACTGGGCATCCACCTTTGCCATGCAGTGCGCCAAGCCCCTGCGCATGGCGCCCCGCAAGATTGCGGAGGCAATCGTAGACAACCTTGATTTGTCGGGCAGCTGCTTTGACACGGTGGACATCGCGGGTCCCGGTTTCATGAATTTTACGCTCGGCCAGAGCTGGTATGAAAAAGCGGTGCGTGGTGTGTTTGAAATGGGCAACAATTACGGCCGCAGCCAGACCAAAACACCGGAAAAAGTGATGGTCGAGTTCGTGTCCGCCAACCCTACCGGTCCGATGCATATGGGTAACGCGCGTGGTGGCGTGCTGGGCGACTGTCTCGCATCCGTGCTGGACTGGTCGGGCAATGATGTGACGCGCGAGTTCTATATCAACGACGCGGGCAATCAGGTCGATAAGTTTGCTCACTCGGTCGAGGGCCGCTATATTCAGGAAATTCGTGGCGAGGACGCCATCGAGTTCGACCCCTCGTGGTATCAGGGCGACGACATCAAGGCGTTGGCGCACGACCTTGTCGAGCAGTACGGTGACAGCTTGATGGACAAAACGCCGGAAGAGCGTTTTGCCATCATCGAGGGTTACGGCCTGCCGACCAACATCGCGCGTATGGAGCGCGATCTCAAGCGTTATAAAATCAATTATGATGTTTGGTTCCGCGAGAGCGAGCTGCATGAGAGCGGCTATGTCAAGGAAACCATGGACCTTTTAACAGAAAAAGGCGCGACCTACGAAACCGAGGACGGCGCGCTCTGGCTGCGTTCGACCGCGTTCGGCTGCGATAAGGACGACGTATTGCGCCGTGCCAACGGTTTTTACACCTATTTTGCGGCGGATATTGCCTATCACCGCAACAAGTTTGAAAAGCGCAGCTTTGACCGTGTCATCAATATCTGGGGCGCGGACCATCACGGCCACGTCAAGCGTTTGCAGTGCGCGCTCGATGCGCTCGGTTTGGACGGAACGCACCGTCTGGAAATCGTGCTGATGCAGCTGGTGCGCATGATGCAGGGCGGCGAGGTCGTCCGTATGTCCAAGCGTACGGGCAAGAGCCTGACCTTAACCGATCTGCTGGACGAAATTCCGGTCGACGCGGCGCGTTTCTTCTTTAATTCCCGTGCGGCGGAGACGCAGATGGAGTTCGATCTCGACCTTGCGGTCAAGCAGGATTCGGACAACCCGCTTTATTATGTGCAGTATGCGCATGCGCGTATCTGCTCGGTTATCAAGAACTGCACCGAGGACGGCGTGGCCATGCCGGATACGGCAAGCGTCGATCTCTCCGTTCTGACCGGCGCGGATGAACGTCAGCTCGTCAAGACCATTGCGCAGTTCCCGGAGGAAATTGTGCAGGCGGCGGTCAGCCGCGACCCGTCGCGACTGAATAAGTATGCCGTGGCGCTGGCGCAGCAGTTCCATCATTTCTATAATGCCTGCCGCATCAAGTGCGATGATGAAAAGCTGTGTGCGGCACGTTTGACGCTGTGCTTTGCCGCCCGTCAGACCATTGCCAATGCACTGGGACTTATCGGCGTGGACGCACCGGAGAGCATGTAATATAAAGATACGGAACGGTGTTTTGCCCTCTGACAAGGGAGAGAATCAATGAAAAAAATTGCAAAAAGGCTGGTTGCCCTGACGCTGGCAGCGGCGACACTGACCGTGCCTGCGGGCGCAATCACACAGGATGGACAAAGCGAAACCTGGTTTGACGGCGTTTGGTCGCTTATTGACAGTTTGGGTTTGAAAGCGGAGAATAATCCGTATGTGCTGCAAAACTATATCAACAAGTATTTGCAGGAACATCCGGAGGAGATGTACAACGTCATCAACGATATTCTGTCGCTGCTCGATACGCATTCCATGTATCTGTCAAGCGAGGAGTACTCGGAGGGCTTTTCCACACTGGAGGGCTTTGTCGGTATTGGCGTGGGAATCCAGCAGGGTTCCGGCGGTGTGCTGATCAGTGAGGTGATGCGCTACTCCGCAGCGGAAGAGGCAGGGCTGCAAATCGGGGATCTCATCATTGCGGTGGACGGTAAGGATGCTACGCAGATGACCAATACTGAGGTGGCCGAACTGCTGCGCGGAAAAGAAGGCACCAGCGTGAATGTCACGGTGCGCCGACAAGGCCGCGAACTGACCGTCACCTGTGTGCGGCGGCAGGTGAATCAGGTTTATGTATCCAGTCAAACCATGGCTGACGGTGTGGAATACATCAAGATCAGCGCAATAGGGTCGCAGAACGATTGGAATGCCTTTTCGGAAATCTGGGAAGGGCTGGATGAAAAGAATACGCGCGCGGTCATTCTGGATCTGCGCGGCAACAGCGGCGGCGTGATCGATATTGCGCTGAAAATGGCAGACACCATAACGCAGAATGCAAATGTATATCTGGCCGGTGTACACTGGCGGGAGGATATGGGCGGTCTGGAAGAGCATTATTCCACCGGAGGCGGCCTGCCGCTGAATAAAATTGTTGTGCTTGTGGATGGTGGAACGGCTTCGGCAGCCGAGCTGCTTGCAGGCAGCCTGCAGGATACCGGCGCGGCGACGCTGGTTGGTGAAAAGACCTATGGCAAGGGTCAGGGGCAGTATCATATCGACTTAATCAATGGCGACAAGCTGGTCATCACCACATTGGAGCTGGAGTTGCCTGAGCAGGGCTGCTGGGAGGGCGTCGGACTGACACCGGACCTCCAGATTGAAAATCGTACGGTGACAGTCAATGCCGAGCGGTTGACACCGCTCGATACGACCGAAAACCTGCGCTTCGGTATGCAGTCGGACAATGTTTACGCCATGACCGAGCGGCTGGTGCTGCTGGGCTTGCTGGACGAGGCTACGAATACGTTTGACGGGAAAGTGACCAGTGCAGTGCAGTCCTTCCTTGCAAGCTATGATATGGAGCCGGAGCTGTATGCTTCGTCCGAAATGCTGCAGGCGCTGGATGCGGCGATGCAGACGCTGGACGGACAGACCTACGAATTGGATGAGCAGCTGCTCACCGCACTGGAAATGTGCAAGCTGGCGGCAGCGGAGCCGCAGCAATATACCGCGCTGCCGGATGGCAGCTGGAAGAAAAACTAATTGGATGGTATTCTTCTTGGGAGGAAAACAACATTGGATATTCCTTTATGCCCGATGGAACATAAACCGCAAATTCTGTTAACCGATCCGGCAACTTTGCCGCTCTGCCAGCAGCAGCCGGAGCGCTTTGCGGGTGCGATTGCACCGGATGGAGAAACCTGTGCAGTATGGGCGCAAAGTCTTGCGCCCTTGCCGGTTGGGTTGATGCTGGATTGTCCGCCCGTTCCGGATGTAGAAGAATGCGGGCGGCCGGTTACGGTGGCGTACATGAAGCGGTGCAAGCAGACGTTTCGTCCGCTTTTGCATGATGACGCGGCATTTTACTGTCTGCGCGGCGCACAAACCTTTGCGGCGCTGCGCGCGGCAGTGCTGGCGCTGGGGGATTTGTGCGGCCGTACCGTGATTGCGGAGCTGCTGGTAGACGATGACGAAGGCCATCTATCCGACGGTACGGATATTCGTGCAGCGGTAGGTGTATTGCAGCGCATCGGTGTGACAACGGTCATTCTGACCGCACATGATCCGCAGTCGATCACTGAGGCGCTCGATATGACGGCGCCGTATGCCCGTTTGTCGCTTGGCGTATGTGTACACTCTGCATGGCTGCGTGCGCAGACCACCCTGTATAATACGGAAATCTTTCTGCCGGCCGAGCACGACGATACTGCGCGGCTGTTGGCGGCAATCGACTCCCATACGGAAGGCACGGTGGTTGCGCGCGACCATGATGATTTTATTCTGGCGCCGGACGGTAAAAATGCGCATTTCATCGATCCGACGATTGATATTTCGGATGAGATCGAGTGCGGTCCCCGGCTGGAGGAGACGCTTATTGCGGCGGAGGATGATGCCGGTGCGCTCAAGCTGGTGCTCGAAACCGAGGATGATGTGATTGCGCTGGAGGAATACTGGTATATGATTTCACGGCCGCTGTGCTTGTGCGCGGAGTCGGCCGAGCTGCTCGAGCAAGGATTGCAGGTGTATCCGGGCCTTGCACTCTATGACGGCACGTGGGAACAGCCGGAAGAGGTTGTGCACTATCTGGAACAAAAATACGGTTTGATTCGTTTATAAACTTTGGGCCGGAGGGAAAGAGCGCTGCGGCGCTGAATATATGTGGAGGAATGCAATGGACTGGAAAGAAGTCACAATTTACACGACCACAGCCGGAATCGGCCCGGTCGAGGCGCTTCTGGAGGATAACGGCGTAGAGGGCTATGTGCTGGAAGACGCTGCCGATTTTGAAGAATTCTTGCAGGATACTGAAATCTACTGGGACTATGTGGATGAGGATTTGGTGCGCGAGAAACGCGCACAGGAAACCTGCTTGAAAATCTATCTGTCGGACGATGAGGACGGTGCAAAGCAATATGCCGCCATTTGTGCTGCGCTGGAAAATCTGAAGGCGCGAGATGATGCGCATGCGTGGGGCCGCTTATGCACCGAAACCGCGTTAACCCGTCAGGAGGACTGGGAATGGGGCTGGAAGCAGTATTTCAAGCCGTTCCCGGTAGGCGAAACCTTCATGATTAAGCCCTCGTGGGAGACGGTGGACGATGCGCAGGGAAGAAAAATTCTGGAGATTGACCCGGCCTCTTCCTTTGGCACAGGCAGTCACGACACCACGCAGCTTTGCATGGCTGCGCTGGAAAAACTCGTTCATCCGGGCGATACGCTGCTCGATATGGGCACTGGGTCGGGGATTCTGGCAATTGCGGCGGCGATGCTGGGCGCAGATGTCAAAACCGTGGTGGATATCGACGAGAATTGCCTGAAAACCGCGCAGGAAAACGCGGAGAAAAATCATGTTTTTATCGGCAGGGGATTGTGTGGCGATGCGCTGCGCAATCCGCAGCTGGCGCAGGAAATCGGTGCGGGTTATGATATCATCGTGGCCAATATCGTGGCCGACGTTATCATCGGCATGGCGTCGATGTTTGCGGACAAGCTGGTGCCGGGCGGACATCTGATTTGCTCGGGGATTCTCAACGAGCGCGCGCAAGAGGTGCGTGCGGCGCTGGAACAAAGCGGTTTTGCGATTTTATCGCATGAACAAAGCGAAGATTGGACCGCTTTCACCGCAAAAAAGTAATTCACGGAATGTTCACTTGCAATAGTGCGTTTTTTTTGATAGAATAGGAAAGGTTACTTGATTGTTATGCCGAGATTCTTTGTATCCGAGCAGCCGGAAAACGGTGTGTTGACGCTGCGCGGAGAGGATGCGCACCACGCGGGACGTGTGCTGCGGCTGCGTCCGGGTGAGTCGGTGACCCTGTGCAACGGCAGGGGCACGGATTTTGATTGTTCGATTGAGACGGTCGAAAAGGACGCGGTTCTTTGCCATGTGCTGGACAGTCATCCGGCTGAAACCGAACCACGGCAGCAATTGACGCTGTTTATGGCGCTGCCGAAAAGCGATAAGATGGATTTTATCGTGCAGAAGGCAGTGGAGCTTGGAGCGCGGGAAATCGTGCCGTATCTGTCCAAAAACTGTGTATCGCGGCCGGATAAAACCGATAAAAAAGTAGAACGCTGGCAGAAAATTGCGTTGGAAGCCGCTAAACAGTGCGGCAGAGGATATCTGCCTGCGGTCGGTGCGGTAGTATCGTTTGAGCAGGCAGCAGAGCAGGCGGCACAGAGTCAAACCGCGCTGTTCTTTTATGAAAATGAACGGCAGACCGGCCTGCATGACGCATTGTTGGATGGCGTCGGCGAGACGGTTTCCTTGATGATTGGACCGGAAGGCGGTTTTGCGCCCGAGGAGGCTGCATTTGCTGCCGAAGCGGGTCTGACAAGCGTATCACTGGGCACGCGCATTTTGCGGTGCGAAACGGCGCCGATTGCGGCGCTTGCCGCCGTGCTGTATGCAGGCGGAAACATGTAAGAACAAAAAAGAGGGAGTGTAGGCATTGGCTAAAAGCAATGTGGGCAAAAAGCCAATCAGTGAAGAAGAATATACCACCAATAAGGTGTTGACAGTATTTAGTGTCTGCCTGTTAGGCGTACTGGTTCTGATGATTGTACAGCGCCTGATCGATTACGGCAATACTTGGGCAACCGGTATGCTGGTGACCAAAATCCTGCTGGGAATTGGCGTTTTAGGTGTGATTTGCGGTGTTGCTTTGCTGGTGCGTGAGCTTTCCGGCAAGCGGTCGACTGCTCGCCGCATTCTGTGCGGACGCAATGTGTTGATTACCAGCATTGTGCTGGTGCTGGCTATGGCTGCCATTATGTATCTGGGTACCGGCCCGATTAAGCTGCTGTATGTGGCATTGCCGGTTCTGGCGGTATATTATCTGGTATATCATTCTTATGCGCGGGAATTTTTCCTGATTGCAGTGGATACCGGCCTGGGCGTTGGCCTGATGTGGTTGGTGCGCCGTGCGCTGGATAGCGCAAGTTATGGCTGGATGGCTTATGCAGCGCTGGGCGCGGCGGTCGTGTTGACGATTGTGCAGCTCATCTGTGTTGCAACGCTGCGTGGGAAAAGCGGAAAGACCGTTTCCCGCGGCAAGAAGGTTAGCGCACAGTTCAGCCGGAATGCCTATATGATGCTGATAATCACACCGGTGCTGATGGCAGTGCTGGTGGCGGCGGTCTTGTTTGCACCGGCGCATATTTTGATTGCAATGGGTGTTGCAGCGGCATATCTGTTTATCACAGCGGTATACTATACTGTGAAGCTGATGTAATTGTGGATAGCGATGCGGGCGGACGGCTTGACCGTCCGCTTGCTTTTTCGTGAGGAGGGAAGGCATGAAGCGGCTGGCCGGAATTTGGTTGGTCTTGCTGCTGGCCGGTGGAGCAGCGTTATGGTGGTATCCGCGCGTGGTATCGCCGCATGTACAGAATCCGTATCAGGCGGCTGCGTTGCTGGAGCAGGATGCGAGAGCGGATGGTGACGGTGTGCTGTTTCGCACCGAGGAAGTAGACCCGGACGAGGTATATCGCGCGCTGGAGGCACGCTATCCGTTTGCGTTTTCCCTGCATGCGACCGTTCGGCCAAACCAAACTACGGAATTGCGTGTGGAGGTATCCCGTCGGGCACGGCAGGAGCAGGCGGAGACGTATGCCCAGGCACTCGCGGCGGAAAGCATCACGGACGATATGACCGAGGAACAGAAGCTGCGCGCGCTACATAATACGCTGGTGCGCCTGTGCAGCTATGACACCGATACGGCGGCGCAGGCGGTGCCGGATGGTGCGTCTGCTCCCTTTGCGGCGGATGGAGCGCTTCTGGACCATCGAGCCGTATGCGCGGGTTATGGCCGCGCATACGGGATGCTGTGCGAAGCGGCAGGGATAAAAACCATCTATGTGGCTTCTGAAGAGATGAATCACGGCTGGAATGCGGTGCGGCTGGATGGACAGACCTATTTCATCGACTGCACCTTTGACGATCCTGTGCCCGACCGCGGCGAATATGTTTCCGATCAGTTTTTCATGCTGACCGCAGAAGAGCTGTCCAAGACCCATGTTTGGGATGAGGCGTTCTATGAACAGGTGCTCGACAACATGGAAAAAGAAAATTCATAAAATCTTGAAAAAACCCTTGACACTACATAGAACATGAGTTATAATAACTATCGTCGCCGGCGAACGGGCGACGCAGGAAAGTGAGTACGGCGGTATAGCTTAGTTGGCTAGAGCGTTCGGTTCATACCCGAAAGGTCATTGGTTCAAGTCCAATTACCGCTACCATTTCCCTTGGCCCGTTGGTCAAGCGGTCAAGACACCGCCCTTTCACGGCGGTAACGCGGGTTCGATTCCCGCACGGGTCACCATATGGAAGTTTAGCTCAGCTGGGAGAGCATCTGCCTTACAAGCAGAGGGTCAGCGGTTCGAGCCCGTTAACTTCCACCAAAAGAACGGCATCTGCAAAAGCAGATGCCGTTCTTTTTTTGCTGCCGTTCTTTTGAATCGAAAATCCATTCGTGGTGTGCGGTTAAATATTTCGGTTGTTTGTTAAGTCCGGTGGATGTCAGCTCTTTGGACGCCTGTCGCATAGGCTGACAAAGAGCTGACATTGTATTCCGCTTACTGTTCCGATGCTTAGTTTTCCCAGCTGATTGCCGATACCGGGCAGGAGTCGATGGCGCTCTGCACCTCGCTTTGATTTTCCGCGGTTGCCTCCTGATATGCTTCGGCTTTCCCGTCATCATTCATCTGGAACACGGCGTCGCACATTCCGCAGCAAAGGCCGCAGCCAATACAGGTATCCTGATCTACAAATGCTTTCATATCAAAAACTCCTTTTCTTAAAATACAACAACAAGCAGCATCTTGAATGCTTCTTCTCCGTATACAGCATGGGGATGTCCGGCGGGCATCACGATGGATTCTCCTTCATGCAGCAGATAATCCACGCCGTCAATGGTTATTTTGCCTACGCCATCGAGGCAGGTGACAAAGGCGTCTCCGCCTGATTCGTGGGTACTGATTTCCTCACCCTTGGCAAAGGAGAACAGTGTGATACTGACGGCGCTGTTCTGTGCCAGCGTTTTGCTGACCACCTGTCCGTCCTGATAGGAAATTTGCTCCTTCAGAACCAGAACTTCCGATTGGCTGATATTTTTCATTTTGATGCTCATAATAAGACCTCCGAATTTATAATACAAGTAATGTCATACTTTTTCATGCAATTTATTCTGTCAAACATGGCTTGACAGAAATTGATAGTTGTTCCATCGGAATTCAATGCTCTGCAATCTGTGATTGCGTTCCATAGAACCGCTCGCCTTACTCTGGCTTATGTTTTTATATTAGACCATCCTTCCTGGAATGTATGTTGTCAAAACAACAAATCGTGAATGCTGTGGGTGTTTTTGTGCAGAAATCGAGCAGAACGGTAGGCGCTTGCCGCACGAGTATGATGCCAAGCAAAATGGGGTACCTGTGGATAATATTTACAAAAGCGTGTTGCTGGTTATATTGCTTTCTGCTAAAATAAGATATATCTTCCTTTTTCTCAAAGGGGCTGATAAGAGGGGTAATTATAGGATTGTTTCACATATGTAAAGAAAGAAGATGAATGAAGATGAAAAAGCGCAATCCCATATTAGGCGTGATTTGTCTGGTGGTCTTGATTGGCGCCGGATGGTATTTTCTCCGTGGCGGCGCTGAGAAAGCAGAAATCACTATCAACGGCGTTCCCTGTGAGATGTGTACCATGACCGTGCAGGAGTTTATGGGGGATAATTATGTTCTTGCCACCTCGTCTGTAGAGGGCAGGTCTGTTTATACATACAATTACGACGATGCGGAGCTGGAGGCCAAGAGCTATTACAATATGGCGGTTCCCTTCTGCCCGAAGGACGGAGTGGGCGCACCAATCGCCTGCTGGCTCTATAATCCCACTTCGGAGCCGGTGGAAATTCGGGACGGAAAGATCTGCGCTATCTCCTGTGAAGTGCCTGAATTGCGGACCTATGATATTACCGTGTCTGTAGCTGGTTTGGAGTTAGACAGCCAGAGCAAAACAGAAATCAAAACCTATATGGACGAGCAGATGAAGGGCTATCAATCGAGCGAGAACGAGGATGTAAACGCCATATCGTACACTAAGGGAAAGGTGTCTTATACCTTCAGTTTTGATGAGGACGACATTCTGGAAAATGCCATCGCCCGGTATAATGTGTGATTTGCCATGGAAAGAAACGAGTTTTTAAGCCCTCTGGTAAATTTGATGCACCAAAAGCGGTGGGAGGATGCATATGTTTGGTTTCGGGAACACCAAAACCGGTTTTCCAGGCGGGAGCAGCGGCTGATTCGTGCCGTCTTGTCCAGACGGCTATGGCGTGCCCCCGTGCTGCTCGCGGTGGTCGCGCTGGTGCTGCAAGTGACAGCTGCCGGCCTGTTCGACAACCAGATTCAGGATTTCTTCTCTTTTCTCGGCAGATCCTTTCGGCCCTATATGTATGTGGCTTCGGTGGTTCCGCTCCTTGTTAACTTGGCTTTGGCGATCCTGTTGGCCATTCAGTGTTATGAGCGGCTGGTGTTCACCTTCCGCATGTTCGGGCTGCGCCCGCTTTGGGGCAGAGCGGTTACCGCTTGGGCGTTCACTCTGCTGCTGGCGGGATGGTCTGTGTATTCGCTGGTTCCTTATATCCAGGACTTCCCCTTGGTGGCGGCAGGGGAGTGGCGTACCGGTATTGTTACCAGAGAGCAGCAGGAGGCCACAGCCATGAACAATGTGCTGGTGGAAATGGGACGGGAGCCGGAGGGAGAATACGATCCCGTTCCGTGGTACTCTACCCCCCGCTGGCCCAAGCTGCTCATGTCGATCATGCCGGGGCTTTATAACCGTTGGGTGTGCGACATTCATGTGGACGATGTCACCTGCCGCATGGGGCGACTTCAGTTTGACCTGACGGACTATGATAGCAATATCTATCCGGTGCGGGTGGATTATCTGCCCCACAGCAAACTGGTGTTGTGGATCTCTTGCGGGGAGGGCTAATCCGTGGACAAAAAACGAAAATGGAGATGGTGGATGCCGGCTTTGGTCTTGACCGTTGTGCTGCCTGTCTGCGCTTTGATTGCTCCCTCTGTGATGAAGTCTGTGTTCTGGCAGTTTGCGAGCGATCCGGCAGTAGCCGTTCTTCAAGGCGAACATGTGGGAGGACTTATCCGTGCAGCGCTGTTGACCGCAGCCCCTGTTGTTCCGGTCGTATGCTTTATTTTGGAGCAGGCCGGCGTTCGTCGCGCGCGGTGGCAGCGGAAAAACAGCCGGCCGCCGGAGTTTGCCACACAGGAGGAACGCAAGGCCTTCTATCTCAAAGAGTTGGACCGCGAGAAACACGCGCGGCAAGGCACACCATGGATCGTCTATGCCGCCTTGTGCGGCCTGTCTATCCTGCTGTTTGGCAGCGGAGTGCTTCGAGCGGCACTGCCTCGGCAGATCGAGGAGACCGCTCGGGACTTGGAGGCATATCGCGCCGGTCAGCCTGCGGTTTATGAAGGGCCGCTTCAGCTGGTGGACCGCCAGTTGCGCGATGGGGTCAGAGTGGTCCCTGACGAGCGGTTTGTGTATTACGATTCGGCGGAAGATTCTCTGCGGTGCGCTGTGACCTTGCTTTCCCAGACCCAGCTGATGCAGGAATCCTATACCGTGACCTATCTGCCGGAAACGGGTACGATCCTCACCATCACAGACGCCGCCGGAAATCTGCGCACCGGAGGGGCGGAAGCCGAGCTGTCTGCGCCGACGGGATGCTGGCTGTACGGTGATTTGGCGGTGCCCATCTGTAATAAAGTGGAGGGGTATGCCGGTTTGTCCAAAGAGCAGCAGGCGTTGTTCGATTTGATGTATTCTGAGGTGCTCAGCGGCGGCGTAGCAGCGGGAAAGATACCAACCCGGAGTTTTGATTTGCCTTATCCGCTCAAAAAGGACGAGTTTAACGCTGTGCTGGAGTTGTATGAGGCGTCGGTGTCTACGGATAAGTATCCGAATCACGGCTACCGCACGGATGATGGGCGTATCGTTCGTCAGGCGTACTGCTATGGCATCACCTATGCAAAATGAAATATATCTTTGTTCAATGTTTGTTCACTGCCTGTGGTTTTCTGCTGGACGCAGAGGAATGGTTGACAAAACAGCATCTCACAGTCCCAAACAGTTTTTATACGCAAAATACAGTATTTCAGATTTGCGTTAAATTCTAAGCGATTGTCGGTTGCGGCAATTGGGTCAGTATGCTTTTGAAGCATAAAAGTGCATATATCATAAGTATTTGCTATTTGCATATGGCTGGCATACAATAAAAGAAAAAAGATAAGGGGCGAGCAAATGAATATCGCGGATCGGAACGAAATCGAAAAGGGACTGGATGACCCGGAGGCGATGCGCGCGGCATCGCAGCGCGCTCTGCGCCTGACAATGGAATTGAACGGCAGATATTTTGAACCGGCAGAGGTTCGCCGCCGTTTTTTTGAACTGATTTGTCAGCCGGAGGAGGAAACCTTCTGTCTGTTCCCGCCGTTTCATACGGATTACGGAAAGAATATTCGCGTGGGGAAAAATGTATTTATCAATACCGGCTGTCATTTTCAGGATCAGGGCGGCATCGAAATCGGCGATGGAACGCTCATTGGTCATAACGTCGTTTTGGCGACGCTCAACCACGATGAGGACCCGGATTTGCGGCATATCCTGCATCCTGCTCCGATCATGATTGGCAGAAATGTTTGGATTGGCGCAAATGTGACCGTCGTGGCAGGTGTGACGATAGGAGACGGCGCCATTATTGCGGCGGGCGCGGTGGTGACCAAGGATGTGCCGCCGGATACCATGGTTGGCGGCGTACCGGCAAAGGTAATCCGCAAGGTCCGCCGGCAGGCATAAAAATATCCCATTGGATGGATTGGCCCCCGGACTATTGTGCATTCGTGTTCTCTTTGGTAAAATAGATACCACACCGTCGGCTGAGCCGCAGGGATGGATTGACAGAAGGGAAGAGAAAACATGCAGCTATCGCATCTGGATGATAAGGGCAATGCGCATATGGTTGACGTTGGAAACAAGCCAATCACAGCCCGCATGGCGGTGGCGCAGGCGGAAATCGCCATGCAGCCGGAGACGCTTGCCATGATATGCAATGGGAAAATACCCAAAGGCGATGTTTTTTCTTGTGCGCGTATTGCAGGCATTATGGCGGCAAAACGGACGTTTGAATTAATTCCTATGTGTCACCCGCTGCCGATAGACGCGGTAACAATCGAGTTTGAGACTCAGGCACCGGCGCGTGTGCTGGTGAAAGCGACGCTGCGATGCGATTGGAAAACCGGGATTGAGATGGAGGCATTGACAGCCGCAAGCGTGGCCGCATTGGCGGTTTATGATATGTGCAAGGCAGTTGACCGCGGCATGGTGATACAGAACATCTGCCTGCTGGAAAAAGCGGGCGGTAAGTCCGGGCATTTTGTCAGAGAAGCGGAAAAAACAGAATAGGCGTGTGGCATGCCGCAGTTTCGAATTGCAGCAAAAAAGCCGGATCGTACTGGGATACGATCCGGCTGTTTTTTTGTGTTTCGGATAAGAATGTGCAATATTTTAAACGATTATTGCAGATGCTTGATATAGTCGCTCGGGTTATGTCCGAACTCACGCTTGAAAGCCTTGAGGAAGTTGGAATAATCGTTAAAGCCACAGCGCATACAGGCGTCGGTGACAGGCACGCCGGTACGTAGCATATTGCGTGCGACGGTCAGACGTTTTTTCATAATGAATTGATAGAGCGTCAGGCCGGTATACTGCTTGAACTGATTGCTCAGATAATATTTGCTGATGTAAAAGGTGTTCGCGAGGTGGTCGAGCGACAGGTTTTCGGTCAGATTATCGTTGATATATTCCACAATCTGATTGATTTTTTCGTTTTCTGTAATGTCATGCCGGATGGAGTCCGGCGTGTCAAAATACGCGCGGTTGAGATAGACCAGAAATTCCAGCAAGCAGGCATACAGCAAGGTCCGGCTGCCGAAATGCTGCTCGGCCTTGATTTGCGCCATATAGGCGCCATGCTGCTTGAGACGGGCGAGCAAATGGCTGTCCGGTCGGATAAGCTGGTATTTCTTGCGGGCGGTGTCGTTAAAGCAGGCGGAAAGGTCATCGCCCCAATCTTGAAAGCGCGTGAAGAAGTCATCCTCCATCCAGATGACATAACGTTCATATGGTTTGCCGGGAGTGATGACCGGACGGTGAATGTCGCGGCTGCTGGTCAGCAGAATATCACCCGGACGCAGCTGATAGGTACGGCCTTCAATGATGTAATTGACGTTTCCGGACAGGAAAAAGAAGATTTCATAGAACGGATGCTCGTGAAATTCCACATTCGGCGGAATGTGGTCAAGGTAGTGATGGAATTCAAAATCTTTTTCTTCCATGAACTGCCGCAGTGTAAATTCTTCTTTGTGTACATTCAATAAAATCAACCTCGCAATATTGTGTACAATTATATTATAAAGCAATTTTCACTATATTTCAAGCATGAAACACCAAGATAAAACGCAATATTTACTGTAAACTAAAACCAGAAACAACGAAACGCAAAAAATGGAATCCATTTCCAAGCACGTTACCCATCCGAATCAGCAAAGGAGAAAGGAACATGAAAACTTTTATTGGAGACGACTTTTTGCTGAACAGCGAGGCGGCACGTATTCTCTATCACGAGCATGCAGAGAAAATGCCGATCTTCGACTATCACTGCCATCTCAACCCACAGGAGATTTACGAGGATGTCCGTTTTGACGATTTGGCTCATGCATGGCTGGGCGGCGACCATTATAAGTGGCGCGTCATGCGTGCCAACGCGGTTCCGGAGCGCTGCATCACCGGCGACGCGCCCGGTCGTGAAAAGTTTGACCGTTATGCGGAGGTGATGCCCCGCCTGATCGGCAATCCGATTTATCACTGGTCGCATTTGGAGCTTATCCGGTTTTTCGGAATTGACGATTTGCTCGACCCGACCACGGCGGACGCCATTTGGGAGAAGGCTAACGCCAAGCTGCAAAGCCCGGCCGGTTCCTCTCGTTCGCTGATTATGGAGAGCAATGTGCGTGCGCTCTGCACCACGGATGACCCGATTGATGATTTGCAGTGGCACAAAAAGCTGGCTGCGGATACGGGCTTTTCGGTCAAGGTGCTGCCGACCTTCCGACCGGAAAAGGCGCTCAACATCGTCGACCCCGGCTATCCGGTGTATTTGCAGAAGCTGGGCGCGGCGGCTAACATCCTGATCCGCACGATTGACGATGTCAAGCAGGCGCTGGCGCAGCGTGTGGAATACTTCGCTCAGGCCGGCTGCCGGCTGTCCGACCACTCCTTCGGTTCGCCGGACTTTACGGTTTGGGACGAAAGTGCGGCGGAGGAGGCCATGCGCAAGGCGCTGGCAGGCGAGTCGCTGCTGGACTATGAGGTTGCGGCCTATCAGTCGCTGATGATGGACTTCCTCGGCGAGCAGTACGCGGACCGTGGCTGGGCGATGCAGCTGCACATGGGCGCGATTCGCAACCTGAATACCAAGTTGTACCGTGCGCTTGGCGCGGATGTCGGCGGCGACGCCATCGGCGACCCGATTGCTGCGGCTTCTCTGGCAGCGCTGCTGGACCGTCTGGCGGTGCGGGACAAGCTGCCCAAGACCGTGCTGTATACGCTCAACGCGGCGGATAACGACAAGCTGATTGCTGCGGCGGGCTGCTTCCAGGACGCAACAGCAGCCGGAAAGATTCAGTTCGGCTCGGCATGGTGGTTTAACGACCATTATGACGGCATGATTGCCCAGATGAAGAGTCTGGCCAACATCGGTGTGCTCAGCCGCTTTATCGGTATGCTGACCGACTCCCGTTCGTTCCTGTCCTATCCCCGTCACGAATATTTTCGCCGTATTCTGTGCAATCTGGTGGGCAGTTGGGTTGCAGACGGTATGGCGCCCGCCGATTATAACCTGCTCGGCGGCATGATTGAGGATATTTGCTTCCGCAATGTGGAAACGTTCCTTGGTTTAAATCAGTAATTTATTTGAGGAGGATTATATATGAAATTATCGTTCCGTTGGTATGGAGAATCCGACCCGGTTACGCTGGAGTACATCCGGCAGATTCCGGGTATGCGCTCGATTGTCTCGGCGGTATATGACGTAAAACCCGGCGAGGTGTGGCCGGAGGAAAGCCTTGCCAAGATGAAGGC
Source organism: Agathobaculum sp. LCP25S3_E8 (assembly GCF_052117165.1). Lineage (NCBI taxonomy): Bacteria > Bacillati > Bacillota > Clostridia > Eubacteriales > Butyricicoccaceae > Agathobaculum > Agathobaculum sp. LCP25S3_E8. Next base: position 26,639 of record NZ_JBQKJR010000006.1, on the reverse strand, counting down.
CCAGTGCGAGGAAAACGGCCTGATTTTTGATGTGGTGGAATCGATTCCGGTATCCGAGGATATCAAGCTCGGCACGGACAAGCGCGACGCACATATCGATGTATACTGCGAGAACATCCGCCGCTGCGCGAAGTACGGCGTCAAGTGCGTGACCTATAACTTTATGCCGGTCTTTGACTGGACGCGCACCCAGCTGGACAAAAAGGCGCCGGACGGATCGACCAGCCTTGTTATGTACTGGGAACAGATGAAGGGCCTCGACCCGCTGACGGACGACATCAACCTGCCGGGCTGGGATGCCAGCTACACGCAGGATCAGGTGCGCGACCTGATTCGTGCGTATGGCGAACTGGGCGAGGAAGGCCTGTGGAAGAATATTGAGATTTTCCTCAAGAAGGTTATTCCGGTTGCCGAAGAGTGCGGCGTTGTGATGGCCCTGCATCCGGACGATCCCCCGTACCCGATCTTCGGCCTGCCGCGCGTTATCACCTGCGAAAAGAACCTCGATCGTTACCTGTCTATTGTCGATTCGCCGGCCAATACGCTGTGCCTGTGCACCGGCTCGCTGGGCTGCGCGAAGTTTAACGATATCCCCAAGATGGTGCGCAAGTATTCTTCCATGAACCGCATCGGCTTCATGCACATGCGCAACGTTAAGATCATGGAGGATGGCTCGTTCGAGGAGCGCGCGCACCTGTCCAACTGCGGCAGTCTGGATATGTATGAGATTGTCAAGGCATTGGTGGAGACCGGGTTTGACGGCTATGTCCGTCCCGACCACGGCCGCATGATCTGGGGTGAGACCGGCAAGCCGGGCTACGGTCTGTATGACCGCGCGCTGGGCGCAACTTACCTCAACGGCCTGTTCGAGGCCTGTGAAAAGGCGCTGTCCAAGTAAGCGGACAGCGGAGAGAACGTGAAAGTGTAAAAGAGAATGGACAGGAGGAACGTCTGCACGATGAAAACCTTCAAAAAAGTGCTGGCGCTCGCGCTGGCAACGGTGATGTCAGCGGCGGTACTGACCGGCTGCGGTCAGGGCTCGGATGGTAGAACGATCATCCGAATCGGGCATAACCAGTCGACCAATCACCCCACCCATATTGCACTGGTAGCATTTGAAGAATTTATTGAAAGCAAGCTCGGCGACAAGTATGACGTTGAAGTGTTCCCGAGCGAACTGCTCGGTTCGCAGAACGAGATGGTGCAGTTGACACAGACCGGCGCAATCAACTTCTGCGTAGCATCCAACTCGCTGCTTGAAACCTTCAGCACGAATTACACCTTGTTTAATCTGCCGTATCTGTTTGCCAGCGCGGAGGCGTATCACGCTTCAATGGACGATGAGGCGATCACCGGCCCGATTTTCGAGTCCACCAAGGAGGCGGGCTTTGAAGCGGTTACATGGCTGGATGCCGGTACCCGAAACTTCTATACGGTTGACACGCCGATTGAGACGCCTGCCGACCTCAAGGGCCTCAAGATTCGCGTGCAGCAGTCGCCGACCAACGTGCAGATGATGAGCCTGCTGGGCGGATCGGCCACGCCGATGGGCTTCGGCGACGTATATACCGCGCTGCAGAGTAAGATTATCGACGGTGCGGAAAACAATGAGCTGGCCCTGACCGATAACGGGCATGGCGACGTGTGCAAATATTACTCTTACGACATGCACCAGATGATCCCTGACATCTTAATCGGTAATATCGCCTTCCTCGATGGTCTGAGTGAGGAGGAGCGCGCCATCTTTGAAGAGGGCTTCCAGCTGGTCAATCAGGTGCAGCGGACGGAATGGACGGACGCAGTCGCGGCAGCGAAGGACCGTGCGGCGAATGAGCAAGGCGTGCAGTTCCTGTACCCCGATACCAAGCCGTTCCAGGAGGCTTGCGCACCGATGCACGAGGACATGCTCGCGCAGTATCCGGATCTTGCGCCGATTTACGACGCGATTCAGGCATACAACGAGCAGTATCCGTCGACCGAATCCTGAGGAGGTGCGTAACAAATGAAAACACTCAGAAACGTTCTGACTAAGCTGCTCAATGTACTGGCCGGTGTGAGCTTTATCGCCATGGTTGTGTTGACCTGCTGGCAGGTATTCACCCGTTACGTTCTGAAAAACCCGTCCTCCTGGTCGGAGGAACTGGTTTCCTACCTGTTTGCCTGGGCAAGCCTGCTGGGTGCGTCGCTGGTCACCGGTGAGCGCGGCCATATGAACATTCCGATTCTGGTAGAGAAGATGAAGCCTGGGATGCAGAAGGCACTGGGCATTTTCGGTGAGCTGATTGCCTTCGCATTCTCTCTGATTATTCTGGTGTACGGCGGCGTACAGATTTCGCAGCTTGCGATGGGTCAGATGACCTCTTCCTTGGGCGTTGCGGTCGGCGTATTCTATGTTGTCATGCCGCTGTGTGGTGTGCTGAACATGATTTATACCGTCTTGAATATTGCGGATATCTGCAAAGGTACCGGTTTGGACGCAAAGAAGGAGGGGGCGTAACATATGGCAATGCAGTCTTTGCTGATTATTATCGGCGTGCTGGCCGTTTTACTGGTCATTGGTGTGCCGATCTCGTATTCCATTGGCATTTCCTCGCTGATTGCGATTTTGCAGACGGTTTCGCTGGATGTCTCGGTGGTAACTGGCGCGCAGCGCATCTTTGTGGGCATGAGCAAGTTCAGCCTGACCGCCATCCCGTTCTTTATCCTTGCGGGCAACCTGATGAATCAGGGCGGTATCGCCAAGCGGTTGGTGGATTTCGTTATGGCGATTCTGGGCAAGCTGCCCGGTGCGCTGCTGGTGACCAACATCGGCGCAAACGCGCTGTTTGGTGCGATTTCCGGTTCGGCTTCCGCAGCGGCCGCAGCGGTCGGCAGCATGGTGGAAAAGGGCGAAGAGGAGCAGGGCTATGACAAGGCGCTCTGTGCGGCAACCAACGGCGCGTCCGCCCCGTCCGGCCTGCTGATTCCGCCTTCGAATGCACTGATTACCTACTCGCTCGCAGCGGGCGGTACTTCGGTTGCGGCGCTGTTCATGGCCGGTTATATTCCCGGCATCATCTGGGCGCTGTGCTGTATGGCAGTGGCGATTATCATTGCCAAGAAAAAGGGCTACAAGGGCATGCCCGGTAAATTCGATTGGAAAAACCTCGGTGTATGCACCTTAAAGGCGATTCCGTCCCTGTCCCTGATTGTGGTTGTCATCGGCGGCATCATCGGCGGCATCTTCACCGCCACCGAAGGCTCGGCCATCGCGGTGGTTTACGCGCTGATTCTGGGCATCTGCTATCGGAATATTACGCTTAAGTCCTTCTGGAATATCATAGTGGAAAGTGCCAAGATGAGCGGCATGGTCGTGTTCCTGATTGGCGTGTCCAACATCCTCGGCTGGGTGATGGCATTTACGCAGATTCCGCAGGCGATTTCCGAGGCGTTGCTCGGTCTGACGCAGAGCCCCATCATCATCTTGCTGATTATGAACGTCATCCTGCTGATTGCGGGTACGTTTATGGACGTTACCCCCGCGATTCTCATTTTCACGCCCCTGTTCCTGCCGGTTGTTAAGACGTTCGGCATGGACCCCGTGCAGTTCGGACTGATTCTGGTGTACAACCTGTGCATCGGCAACATTACCCCGCCGGTCGGCAATACGCTGTTTGTGGCCATTAAGGTTGGGCGAACAAGCCTGTCCAGGGTGATGCCGTATATGCTCTGGTATTATGTGGCGATTTTGATCGGTCTGCTGCTGGTCACTTATGTTCCGGTGGTCAGCCTTGGATTGCCGATGGCGGCTGGACTGATCTAAGACAAAAAAGAAACAATTGGTATGCTGCGGCTATTCTGCGCTACGGACAGGATAGCCGCGGGTACCGTTGCAAAACCCTTTGATAGTTGCGAAAGGAATGGTAGTATGAAACTCTGTCTGGAAGCGTTGCAGGACAAGGAAGGCTGGCAGGCGGTCGGCGTCAAGCTGCCGCAGTTTGACGTGCAGAAGATGCGTGCGCAGACCGCGGAAACTCCGGTTTGGGTACATTTCGGCGCGGGCAACATTTTCCGCGGCTTTGTGGCGATGCTGCAGCAGGAGCTGCTCAACAAGGGGGAGGCAACCTGCGGCATCATTGCAGGCGACACCTTTGACTACGATATCATCAAGAAGATTTACAAGCCGCATGATGAGCTGACCATGATGGTCGGCCTCAAGCCGGACGGATCGACCGAGCGCGAAATCGTGGCCTCTATCGCGGACAGCGTTTGCGCGGACAGCACGGACGCAGCCGAGATGGAAAAGCTGCGTAAGATTTTCGTGAATCCGTCTTTGCAGCTGGTCAGCTTCACGATCACCGAAAAGGGTTACGCGCTGCGCAACATTCAAGGTGAGCTGATGCCGGTGGTGGTTGAGGACATGAAGGCCGGCCCGTCGGGCGCGCGTCACGCGATGAGCATGGTTGCAGCACTCATGTACGAGCGCTATAAGGCAGGTGCGTACCCGATTGCACTGGCCAGCATGGACAACTGCTCGCACAACGGCGAAAAGCTGCGCGGCAGTGTGCTCGAAGTTGTCGAGGCATGGCATAAAAACGGTCTGGTCGACGACGGCTTTGTCGCTTACATGCAGGACGAGAAGCGCGTTGCGTTCCCGTGGAGCATGATCGACAAAATTACCCCGCGGCCGGCCAAGGAAGTGGAAAATGCTCTGCTGGCCGACGGCATCGAGGACATGGAGCCGATCGTCACCAGCCGCAACACCTTTATCGCGCCGTTTGTGAATGCGGAAATTCCGCAGTATCTGGTGGTCGAGGATAACTTCCCGAACGGCCGTCCGGCGCTGGAGAAAGCGGGCGTCTACATGACCGACCGCGACACGGTCAACAAGACCGAGCGCATGAAGGTCACGACCTGCTTGAATCCGCTGCACACTGCGCTTGCGGTCTACGGCTGCCTGCTAGGCTACACCAGCATCGCCGCCGAAATGCAGGACACCGAGCTGAAGGGCCTCATTGAGCACATCGGCTATGACGAGGGCATGCCGGTGGTCACCGACCCGGGCATCATCAAGCCCGCGGACTTCATCGCTGAGGTCGTCGGCCAGCGCTTCCCGAACCCGTTCATTCCGGACACCCCGCAGCGTATCGCCACCGATACCTCCCAGAAGATTCCGATTCGCTTCGGTGAAACGATCAAGAGCTATATCGCATCCGACAAGCTGGATGTCAAGAGCCTGACATTTATTCCGCTGGCGATTGCGGGCTGGCTGCGCTATCTGCTCGGCGTAGACGACAAGGGCGAGACAATGGAGGTTTCCTCCGACCCGATGCTCGAAACCTTGCAGCAGCAGCTGTCCGGCATCGAGCTGGGCAAGCCCGAGAGCGTGGGCGATAAGCTGCGTCCGATTCTGTCCAATGAGGCGGTCTTTGCTGCCGATCTGGTGGCAAACGGCCTTGCAGACAAGATTGAAACCATGTTCGGCAAGCTGATTGCCGGCCCGGGCGCGGTACGCGCCACCCTGCAGGAATACCTGCACGGTTAAATATTAACCTTGTTTTTTGAATGCCTAAAATCTCCCAAAATGCGTCGCAGAACATGCTCTGCGACGCATTTTTTCAGTATTTGGAAGTTGTACGGTTAGGTGAAGACAACTTTTGCCGAATTGTTAAATTTTTGTAAAGTACACAAAACAGACACAAAGCGCTGTCAGGAATGCACAACGTTAAATAGATGTTAGGGGCGAAGCGGCTGTGCAAACGGCATGTTTTCGGAAATGCACGGCAAAAAGTTGCACAAGAATCGAGTTGCATCTCTCTTTTGTTTCAGTTATTATAAATAAATCATTTAGACTGGAGGACATCCCTCCAGAGAAAAACGAAGGAAAAGGAGAGAGAATTATGAAGCGACGACTCAGCTTATCCAAACGGCTGCTCAGTCTGCTGTTGGCCATTGTGATGGTTGCAGCGCTGCTGCCGTCTGCGCTCGCAGCGCAGGAAGCAAAATTCGTCATCGGGCCGTATCTGCTCGCGCCCAAAACGAACAGCATGGTTGCGGTGTGGGAGACAGACACTGGCGATGCGTCTACCATCCGCTGGGGCACGGACGCCAATGCGCTGGGTGAGGCCATCACCATCGAGCGCGACCCATCCGCACCGGCATACGGCGGCGCACAGACCAACATTTTCCGGTACAAATTTGCCGATTTGGAGCCGGGCGCGCGGTATTATTATGAGGTGACGCTGGCAGGGGGCGCAAGCTGCAAGGGCACCTTCCGCACGCTGGAGGAAAATCCGGAAGAAGTGCGCTATATGTCGATTACAGATACGCACAAGTTCGACACCAAGAGTACGTTTGATAAGGCGGTTGCTGATTACGATCCTGCCTTCATCATCCACGGCGGCGATATGGTGGAAGGCACCGGCACGCAGAAGGAGCAGTATGCGTTCTGGTTCAACAGCGGCGAGTTTATCCACAATTATCCGGTGGTTTACGCTTGCGGCAACCATGACTTCAGCGATTATTTTAACATGTATGTCATCAACACCCAGACCGAGGAATATGGCTCGGTGGTTGAGGGCAACATCTCGTTTGACTACGGTGACATCCATTTCGACCTGATGGACAGTAACCCGTGGGCGCTGTTCCAGATGAACGCCGAAACCTCTGGCGGACAGATGGACGCGGCAACTGCGGACAAAATTGAAAAGTCCGTACAGTGGCTGAAGGATGATCTGGCCAAGAATCAGGATAAAAAGTTCCGCATTCTGGTGATGCATCACCCGATTTCCGACCCGTACACCAAGATGCATATCGCATCGGTGGCGGAAGCGGGTCATGTCGATATGATGCTGGCGGGCCATACGCACAGCTACGCCCGCGCAGTGTCCGATGACCCGACCGTGGGCGCAGGCACAATCTACCTGACCCATCAGGATTCCCGTGCGGTCAGCGCCAAGGGCAGCTACATGACCCATACGATTCAGGGCGATGTGTTGACCACGTCCAACATGGCCGAGGGTCAGGTTGTCGGTACGACCGTGACCGCAGTTGCCAAGCAGCAGCTGTCCTACTCGAATGTGTCTATCCAGTCCGGCCCGGTACCCTGCAACAGCGAAATTGAGATTTCTGCGACCGTGAAAAATGACGGCAAGGGTCTCGCAGCGGCGGTCATCCCGGTGGACGACAACGGCACCATGAAGTACATTTACGGCGAACTGGTCAGCGACAGCGGCGTGTCCACCTCGGGTGAGCCGGTGCGCGTCGAGTCCAACGGCGTCAAGACGATTGATCCCGGCGAATCTGTTGAGCTGCGCGGTACGGTGCAGCTGACCACGATCGGCACACATACCTTAAAGGTCGGCGGCAAGACCCAGACCGTACAGGTTGATTTCCGCCCCGCGACTTTCTCGTATACCAACGTCCGCACCAAGCTGGGCGATGGGGAAATCAGCGATATCAACAGCGATGTGCTGCACATCAAGGCGGATGTGACCAACATCGGCAATGAGGCCGGTACGGCAACCGCAACGCTCTATATCGACGACAAGGCAATTGAGAGCAAGCAGTACAGCATCGAGGCTGGCGGCGTCAAGACCTGTGAGTTCACCTATCAGTTTGAAAAGGCCGGCGATTTCAAGGTGCGCATCGGTGATTCCGCCGTGCAGACCGTGTCCATCGAAGGCTCGATTCAAGGCATGCCGATGGTCAAGGACAAGTCCGGCATGGGCAACAACGGCTATCTGCATGGCGCGCCCACGCTCGGCACGGATGAAAACGGCAAGGGCACAATCATCCTGGACGGCGACAAGGACTACGTGGAGATTCCGGATAACGGCAACTTCACGATTGACGACGGCATCACCGGCATGGTTTGGGCCAAGCTTCCGAACAGCCCGGGCACGGGTATCGACACGCTGACCCCGACCGGCCGCGACCACAACCCGCTCATGACCAAGGGTGTGTCGATTGGCTGGGGCACCAACTATCTGTATCGTATGGCCGTGCGTGCAACCGGTAAGGTCACGGTCGGCATCGGCTTTGACAACGATAACGGTGAGTTCTTCTGGAACGATGATGACGCGGATGATAATGCAGGCATCAAGAAGGGCGAGTGGGTGCAGTACGTCGGCGGCTTTGACCGCACGACCGGCGGCGACTCGTACCAGAATAAGTACCATTCCGGCCATATTGACGCTCCGGCGTTCGATTCCGAGATTAAGAACTGGCCGGGCGCTTCCACCTACATTGGCTTCTCGTACACCGGTGCACTGCTGACCAACCGCGGCCGTGGTATCGATCGCACCATGCTCGCAGGTGAGATTTCGCAGGCTCGCCTGTATCAGAGCAAGCTGACCGAAAGCGAAGTCGCTTCTGTGTATGACAGCCCGACGGCTGCGGGTCCCAAGAGCAGCGATATGGTGCTCTGGCTGGACTTCGATCCGTCCAACATCGTGCAGACCGGCACGCATACCACCGAATGGGTTGCGGTATCCGGTGCGCCCGAATCGCTGGCCTATGACGCTGTTATCGAGGGCGATTCCAAGATTGACGCAACTGTTGAATTCTCGCAGGACGGCAAGACGGTTTCCACTTCCAAGCAGTATGCATTGGAGAACGGTACGGGCACAATTGACCTGACCGGTGCGGGCGAGGGTGCCTACATGCGCATCGTCACCAAGTTCACCTCGGATTTGGGCACGGATGCAAGCTATCTGCCGGTTCTGAATACCTACACGCTCAAGGCGGGCAACGAGACCTCTTGGAACACCTGGGCTGACTGGAAGAAGGGCACCTTTGCTGACGGCGCAGGCCATCAGTCTGCGGATGTATATCGCGCGCTGTCTTCTGATTTTGACGATTACTCGGGCACGGCGGACGAAGGCACACCGGTCATACCGACCGAGCCGAGCGGCGAACTTGGCTGGGATGTTCCGTCTGGCTATTGGGCGGCAGAGACGATTCAGAAGCTGATTGATAATGGCATCATTAAGGGCGACGGCGACGGAAGTGTGCGGCCGGAAGACCGCATCACGCGCGAAGAAGTTGCTTCTCTGCTGGTTAGCGCGTTGGATATCGAGCCGGCAGCAGACGCGACGGTTGACCCTGCCGACAATTCCTCCAAGTGGGCAGCGGGCGTGCTGCAGGCAGCGAAGGAAGCCGGCATCATGCAGGGCGATGAAAACGGCCACATGAACGGTCTGGATAACGCGACGCGCGCAGAAGTGGCAGTCATGATTGCTCGAGCGGCTAAGATTTCGTCGGATGACCTGACCGTACTGGACAAGTTCTCCGATGCCGGTGCGATTCCGGGATGGGCGCAGTCTTCGATTGCGGGTCTGGTTTCGCAGGGCAAGATGAACGGCTATGAGGACAGCACGCTTCGTATGAACAACCTGATTATCCGTGCAGAGGCATTCCAGCTTCTGTCGGGCATTCTGGCAGCATAACCAAACCATGACAGACAGGCAAAGGCCGGGGCAAAATGCCCCGGCCTTGTTGCGTATGCGTTGGTTTTATCCAGCTTCGGTGAGCAGAACGGAGGTCTCTGGCAGCACGCCGCGATAGGCCTCCGGCAGCGCGTCTGTAATAAGGTACTGGACCGCGCGCAGTTCCGCCACAGAGTACATGGCAATCTTGCCGAATTTGGTGCTGTCCGCCATCAGATACCACGAGCGTGTGAGAGAGGGCAGGCTGCGGTAAATATGGGTAGAGACAATTGAGTGCACGGTCAGACCGGCCTGCAGGTCGATGCCGGAAATGCTGGTGAAGGCTTTGGAAACAAAAATGCTGTTGGTAAAGGTGGTGGGGTTTTCCGGGCTGGAAAACAGCGTGTGCGCATCGGTGGAGGTGACCTCGCCGCCGAGCAGATATACCCGTGCGTCGCTGCGCAGCAGGTCGCTGAGTGCGGTGATGTTGTTGGTGACAACCGATAGGTTATGGAAGCGGTCGAGCAGACGGGCCAGATAGCAGCAGGTCTGCCCGGAGCCGAGGAAAATGCTGTCGCCGTCGCGGATTTCCGCACAGGCGCGCACAGCCAGCGCAGCACGGACGCGATCATCCGCGTGGGCGAGTGCGGGCGGCAGGGCGTTTTCTGCAAGCAATGCGCCGCCATAGATGCGCTGGGCAATTCCTTCCTGTTCCAGATGCTCCAAATCCTTGCGGATGGTCACTGTGCTGACACCAAACTGCTTGCTCAGCGCATCGACGGTTACTTTTTTCTGCTGGAATAGCAGCTTGCGGATTTCTTCCAAACGGCTGGTCATATACGCTTCCTCCTTGCTGGTTTGAGTATAAACGAAATAAAATGAAATGTCAATTTTGTAAAACGAAAGCGAAACAAAGCGAAAGTTGAAAGCATAATATTGCGGTGTTATGATAAGGACAACAAAAGGAAACAAACGCTGCGGGAGGAATCTATCATGCAAATCATACGGGAACGAGAAATCGACCTGCTGCTGGCGGGCCGCGCGGGGGTCGACTTGAATACGACCCGTGCAGGCTGCACTTTTTCGGAAATTCCGTCTTTTACCAAGTCGGTGGGCGGTTCTCCGGCCAATATCGCGCAGGGAGCGGCCCGTCTGGGACTGAGAACCGGGTTCCTCGGTAAAATCTCGCGCGACGGAATGGGCGAATACATTTTGGAAACCTTTCGAAAAGCGGGTATCCGGACCGAGGGAATGGTGGTTGACCAAACAGGTGCGCGCAACTGCATTGCGCTGACCGAGATTATCAGTCCGGAGCAAAGCGGCGGGTATACGACGGATGGAGAAGCGTTCCATCATGGTACTTATCTTTACCGCACAGGCACGGCGGATTTGCTCTATGCGCCTGAGGAAGTCAACCGTACGTTGCTGGGTCAGGCCAGAGCAGTCCTGCTGTCCGGTACGGCGTTTTCGCAGTCGCCGTCGCGGGAAGCCATGTTTGAAATCCTGCGTCTGGCGCGTGAGCTGGGCGTATGGACCGTGCTGGATATCGATTATCGACCGTTTGGCTGGCAGTCTCGGGAGGAAACGGCGCAATGCTACGCGCGGGCAATCGCGCAATGCGATATGGTCATTGGCAATCGAGAGGAGTTCGATGCAGTCGAATACCTGACCATGCCGCAAAATCGCGATAATGAGAAATCTGCGCGGACGCTTATCGAGCAGGGCGTACAACTGGTTATTGTGAAGGATGGCGCCAAGGGTTCGGTTGGCTATACGGCAGAGGGGGATATGGTGCGATGCGGCAGCATCCCGACCGCTGCGGTCAAGACTTTTGGTTCGGGGGATGCTTATGCGGCGGGGCTGATGTATGGCTTGCTGCGGGAAAAGGGATTGGCCTATGCCATGCAGTTAGGTACGGCATGCGCGTCGCTGGCGCTGACAACGATAAGCTGCGGTGACGCGATGCCGGATTTTACAGCGGCGGAGGCGCATCGGGCCGCACATGAAGAGGGGATGATGCCGTGAGATGGACGCAGGACTATGTCGCACGGGCGGCGGCTGAGCGGCGCATCGTGGCAGGATTTAATGTGTTCGGCCATGAAGACGCGCAGGCGGTCATCCGTGCGGCCGAGCGGGTGGGGGCGCCCGTGCTGCTCATGGTTAACCGCGATGCCAGCAGAGTGATGGCCGTGGAGCACTGGGGCGCGCTGCTGGGATCGCTGGCAAACGCCGCGGCGGTACCGGTTGGGGTGCATTTGGATCACTGTTCGAAAACCAATACGGTTTTGCGCGCCATCGACAGCGGCTTTTCCTCGGTGATGTATGATGGATCCAAGCGGCCTATTGCGGAAAATTTGGAGATCACGGGAGAAATTGTGCAGCAGGCGCATGCAAGGCAGGTGTTGGTGGAAGCGGAGTTGGGTACGGTGCCGTACAGCGATCTGGGTGAGACGGAAATCCGCTTAACCGATCCGGAGGAGGCGCACCGCATGCAGCAGAAAACCGGTGTGGATTGGCTGGCGGTTTCGGTTGGGAATATCCACCGGCTGGAAACGCAAAAAGTTCCAATTCGGTTTCCGGTACTGCGGAAGATAGAGCGGTCGTGTACGCTGCCGTTGGTCGTGCACGGTGCAAGCGGAATTGTCGAGCAGGACGTACTCCGACTCAAAAAAACACGGGTCGGCAAGATGAATTTCGGCACGGTGCTGCGCAAGGCGTTCGGCTATGCGCTGCGGGAGCAGATGGAGCAGTATCAGGCGGAATTTGACCGGCTGAGATTGTTTGATAAGCCGACAGCGCAGGTGGAAGAACAGGCGTATCAAATTGTTGACATGTTATGGCGGGAGGAAACAGAACAATGAGACTGCATCAGGGAAAACCGTTTGAAGCGGGCTATCAGGCGATCACCGAATTGGATGGCAAGCACAGCGAAATGCTGATGGATTTCGGTATTTTAAAGCTGACAGCGGGCATGGAGTTTACCGACGAAAAGCCGCTTGAGCGTGTGTTTGTACTGCTGTATGGCGAAATCCAAGTAGAGCTGGACGGCAAAGTGATTCAGGCAGCGCGGCCGACCTATACCAATGACACCATCTGGAGCATCAATCTGCCGAAAAACAAGGCGGTCAGACTGCGCGGCGTGGCGCAGGACAGCGAGGTGGCGGTTATCCGCACGGAAAACGACAAGGACTTTGCGCCGGTCGTGCGCGCGGGAGATGATGTGGTCGAAGAGGTGCGCGGCCGCGGCTTTATGAACGAGGCGGGCACACGTATTGTCCGCACAGCGCAGGATATCCGCCTGTCGCCGGAGTCCAACATTATGTTTGGCGAGGATATGCATTATCCCGGCAAATGGTCGGGTTTCCCTTCACACTCGCATGCCCAGCCAGAGATTTATTTCTATAAATTTTATCCGGAAAACGGGTTCGGCCTGCTGCGCCTGGGAGATGAGGGCGTGCTGCTGGAGCATAACGATACGGTGCTTATCGAGCCGAATAAGGTGCATCCGCAAGTGGCGGCACCGGGGTACGCGATGTATTATCTTTGGGTGATTCGCCATCTGGACGGCAATCCTTATGTCAAGCCGGATTTTGACCCGCAGTATTTGTGGGTCGAGCAGCCGGGCGCAAAATACTGGCCGGAAGCATAAATCTGCCCGAAAACAGCAATGCCCGTCCGCAGCAGCGGAAAACGGGCGGGAAAGGATGTATCATTATGGCAGGCAAAGCACTGCACACAAAGTCGATTTGGAAAAGCAACCTTCTCAGCGATATCCGGATTGCCAGACAGGCGGGTTTCAGCGCACTGGAGATGGCAGGAACCAAGGTGTGGGACTATCTGGAGGCCGGCTGCACACCGGAAACGGTGAAAGAAGCGCTGGCACAATATGATATGCGCCTCATCAGCATCAATGATATCGCGCATGTCGAGCGCACGGATGACGATAACATCTCCCGCATGCTTCGCGAGACCGAGACGCTGTCTGCATTTGCGCGCGAGGTGGGCTGCGACTGTATTCAGCTGGTGCCGCTCTGCGCTTTGGAAGGACGCCCGGAGGAAGAGGTCATTGAGCTGACTGCAAAGAATATTCGCCGCATCTGTGACATTGGGGCGCGGCATGGCGTGCGTTTTCAGCTGGAACCGGTGGCATGGTCGCCCATTCATTCGCTGCGTGCAGCCAAATTGCTGATTGATGCGGTCGGACGCGATAATTTCGGCACGGTCATTGATTTCTGGCATTTGTGGTACGGTGCGGAGACTACACCCGACGATGTGCGCGCATTGGACCCATCGCTTATCTATCATATCCATTTTTGCGACGGACGCCGCAATGCGCCGGGGACGGTTTGTGATGAAACCGTACTGCGCGGCTGCTATGCAGGCGAGGGGGATATTCCGTTGGCAGAGTGGGTGCAGGCGGTCAAGGACACCGGCTATGACGGCTGGTGGAGTTATGAACTGGTCAGTGCGAAGCACTGGCAGGCGGATACGGCGACAGTGGCTGCGGAAACCAGTCGTCTGCTGGACTGCTATGTGTTTGACAAGGCATAAGGGAAAAGAAAAAGCAAGGCGCCGCTTACAGCGGTGCCTTGCTTTTTTGTCTGAAAATCGTGGCTTTCGATTTGCGCACGGAATTAGGCCAGATAGGGAGCCGCAATGCGATCGATGCCTTCGGGATCGCTCTCGCGCCATGCGGCAAAGGTCTTTCCGGAAGCGGCAACGGTCTTGCCCAGCTCCACCAGAAATGCGGGGATTTCGCTTTCGAGAATGGCGCCCAGCTCACGGCCCATCGCTTCGCTGCCTTGGCGGCCGCAGCCACCGACAAACAACGTGAAAGCGGACTGCGGCTTGCCGTCCACCAGCTTGGACGCACCGCGGAAACCGATAGAGCCGGTCTGATGCGTGCCACACGAGGAAGCGCAGCCGGAAATATGCATCTGGGGCAGCGCGCCGTCCGGCAGATTTGCTTCGCGCACCGCCGCAATGCAGGCGGTGAGCAGGCCCTGCGAGTCACGCATGCCAACCTGACAGGTCATGCCGCCGATGCAGCTGACCGAGGTTTCAAACAGCGTGCGTGCGCTGTCTGCGGTTGCAGCCAGCACTTTTTCTGCTTCTGCACCAGTCAGGTTGACGATATAGGCGGCTTCATCCGGCGCAAGGCGCAGTTCCGCATCCTGCATGTTTGCCAGCAAATCACTGAGCGCACACAGCGTTTCGGGAGCGGGCTGCCCGCCAATCGGATGCCAAATTACCGTGTACAGACCGGGTTGTTTCTGCTCAATGATGCGCGGGCCGCTGACCGTTGTGCCGTCGCCGGACTTGGCGATAACCTGCGGCTCGACCGAAAGCGTTAATTCTTCGCCGGAGGCATAGACCTCGTCCAGCTTTTCGCGGAACGCCTTGATATAGTTCTGCTCGCCGCCAAGGGCTTCCACCATATAGCGGGTGCGGGCCTTGCCGCGGTTTTCGTAGTTGCCATAGGCGCGGAAAGTCAGCCACATGGCCTTAATATAATACAGGATTTGCGAGGGTTCCACGGCTTCGCCCACCTGTACACCCATACGAGGATTGTTGCCCAGACCGCCTGCGCTGTATACGTCGAATTTGCCGTCCGCACGTGCGACAAAGCCGAGGTCGCGGTAGGTCGCATGTGTTTGGTTAGCCGGAGAGTTGGAAAAGCCGACTTTGAGCTTGCGCGGCATCTTTTCGGCCTTGATAAAGCCCAGCAAGTAGTTGCCGGCGGCTTCCGCCCACGGCAGGGTATCGAAATACTCGTCTTTCTGTACGCCGGAGAGCGGCGAGCACATAACGTTGCGGGGGAAGTCGCCGCCGCCGCCCATGGTCACGATGCCGGCGTCGAGCGCTTGTTCCATAATGGTGCATACCGTGTCTTGGTCGAGGTCGTGCAGCTGAATGGTCTGGCAGGTGGTGAAATGCGCACGCGGAACGGTATAGGTGCGGAGCATCTGCGCGACAAATGCCAGCTTTTCTCGGGTTACACGGCCCGCAGGCATGCGCAAACGCAGCATGCTGGCTTTGCCGCCTTTCTGAGCATAGCTGCCATAGTAGCCGGAAAAACCCTTGTATTCGCCGACTTTGATTTCTCCTGCATAAAATGCTGCGGTCTTTTCGCGGAAGGCGGGCAGGTCCGCTTTCCAGCTCTGGGGATTGATGGTGTTCATGGATATCCTCCTTGTTTGATTCCAAGCAAAAACCGACCCCGTGCGACAGCATGCAGCGGGTGCCGATCGTCTTGTCCTTATTATACGATATTTCACGCGGAATGACAATTTATCCGCGTTGATTATTGATTTTTTTCAGACGTGTAAAAAAGCCCTGACACACGGGGAATAAGACTGGTGTGTCGGGGCTTTGAGAAGAGGGGGCTAGTTTTGGATTAGTACAACCGAAAGGTCGTTGACGTTGGTGCCGGTAGCACCGGTGACGATCAGACCGCCGCAGGCAGACAGCGCATGATAAGCGTCGTTATCCGCTAGCACCTGTGCCACCGAAATGCCCTGTGCGCGCAGCATATCATACGTGGTTCCGTCGACATAACCGCCGGCGGCGTCGGTTGGCCCGTCGGTTCCGTCGGAGCCGACTGAGAACACCGCTGCGTTGCCATGCCCGCGCAGGCCCTCGGCTGCAGCGAGTGCAAGTTCCTGGTTACGGCCGCCTTTTCCGTGTCCAGTCAGATGTACAACAGTTTCACCACCTGCGAGAAAGGCGCGCTTTTCGCCGCGTCCTGCGTGATGCTGCGCAATGTTGGACAGGAAAACACCGGCATCTCGCGCCGTACAGCAGAGTGACTCGGTCAGAATTTCGGTGCGGTAGCCGAGAGAAATGCAGGCTTGGACTGCATGACGGCACAATACGGATATGCCTCCGATCACGCGGTTGCGTACATGGGGCAGCGCCTGCGGCAGTGGCTGCGCAAGCAAGCTACACGCCTTTGCGGAAAGTGACAGCCCATACCGCTCGGCAATGGGCACCGCCGAGCCCGCGGCGGTTTCATCCACTGCGCTTAAGCCCGAGGCGATGACGTCCGGACGATCCCCCAGAACATTACTGAGCAGCAATGCTTCCACGTGAGCAGGGGCGCAGTGCTCGGCCAGTCGACCGCCCTTGACCATGCTGAATCGTTTGCGCACAGCGTTCATTTCCGTGATATCCGCGCCCGAGGCAAGCAGGGCCTGCGTGATGCGCTGCATCTCGTCAAGCCCGATCAGCGGCAGTTCGAGCAGCGCCGAGCCGCCGCCGGAAATCAGCAGCAGTACGGTGTCCTGCACGGTCAGGTTTTGCGTCAGGCTGAGCGCACGTCGTGCGGCACGCACTGAATTTTCGTCCGGCACGGGATGGCCGGCCTCGATGATCTCCAGACCGTTAAGCGGGCCTTCGCTGTGTCGGTATTTGGTGACAACAAGGCCTGCGGAAATTTGCTCGCCGAGCACCTGCTGCGCGGCCTGCGCCATGCGCCATGCAGCTTTGCCGACCGCCAGCAGAATGGTGCGTCCGGCAGGCTGCTGCCAGTCCGCCAGTGCTTCCTGCACGGCATGGTCGGGCAGGGAGGCGCGAATGGCTGTCTGATAGATGGTTTCCGCATCGGTGCGCAGACTCATAGCGGTTCCTCCTTTGGTTTAGTCCACAATGTGGATGGGGGTGCCCGCAAGCCATTGGGACAGATTGTTTGCCGCCATGTCCATGATACGTGCGCGGCTTTCGCGGGAGGCCCAACTGATGTGCGGGGTGATGAAGCAGTTTTTGGCATGCAGCAGCGGGTTATCGCCCGCGATTGGCTCGGTGGAGACAACGTCCAGACCGGCGGCATAGACCTTGCCGCTTTCCAGTGCGTCTGCCAAATCCTGTTCGTTGATGAGTGGCCCGCGGGAGTTATTGAGCAGAATGACGCCATCCTTCATTTTTGCAATGCTTTCCTTGCAAATCATGCCACGCGTTTCGGGAAAGAGCGGGCAGTGCAGCGCAATCACATCGCTTTGTGCATATAGTGCGTCCAGTGAAACATAGTCTCCGATGGCGCGCCCCTCGTCGCAAAGATTGTTATCATACGCGAGAATACGCATTCCCATGGCCTTGGCAATGCGCGCTGTCTGCCGGCCGATGCGGCCGAAACCGATAACGCCCATTGTTTTGCCGTCCAGTTCGATGAGCGGATAGTCCCAGAAGCACCAGTCCGGGCAGGACTGCCATCGTCCATCGCGCACGGCTTGCGCGTGATGGGCAACATGATGGCAGATTTCCAGCAGCATGGCGATCGCATACTGTCCGACGGCAGCTGTTCCGTAGGCGGGAACGTTGGTCACCGGGATGCCTCGCTCGCGGGCAGCCTGCACATCTACGACATCATAGCCGGTTGCCAGCACGCCGATATAGCGGATTGAGGGACATGCGTCGAGTGTTTCTCGTCGCAGCGGTGTTTTGTTGGTGATAACAATTTCCGCGCTGCCGATGTGTGGAATGATCTGATCAACGGGGGTGCGGTCAAAAACCGTCACCTCGCCCAGCGCTTCAAATGGCGCCCAGGATAGATCTCCCGGATTTTCGGTATAGCCGTCCAAAATGACGATTTTGCTCATGACAAGTCCTTCTTTCCTTGGTTAATCCTCCGGCATGTCCCAGTGGAAACAAGCGTAGTAAGGTGCAGCCTTGCGGCGCAGATAATCGGCATCGTCCTTCTTTGACCAGTCGTACAGGCCTTTTCCCACGCTGCGGCCGGTCTTTCCAGACGCTAGGCCATCCAGCACGATCTGTTGGATGGCACGGGTGCTGCACAGATCGGGATAAACGGTCTGGGCAATATCGCGCTCCAGATTGAAGCCGACATCGTCAAAGTATTCGAGCAGGCCAATGGATGCATAACGCATGCCGACTGCGTATTTGATGGCTTTGTCAATGTCTGAGACGGAAACCACGCCTTGTTCAACCAGATAAAGCGATTCGCGGAACAATGCCTGCGCCAGACGGTTGATGATGAAGCCGGGGACACTCTTGCGCAGTGTGACAACTTCACGGTCCAGCTCTTCCATGAATACACGCAGGCGGTCGATGGTCGCGGGCGAAGTGTTCGGACCGCCGACCAGCTCGACCAACGGTAACATGTGCGCGGGCTGGAACGGATGTGTGACGGCAAAACGTTCCGGGTGCGCCATCTCGGCAGTCAGCAGCTCAACCGAGATGGCCGAGGTGGTGGATGCCATCAGCGTATCCGGTGCGACGACCGCTTCAACCTGACGGTAAATGCCTTTTTTGACGTTCACATCCTCAAATGCAGCTTCCAGAACGAATACGCAGTCTTTCAGAGCTGCGGTGTCGGTGGTAAGCGTGAACCGCCGCAATATTGATGCACGGTTTTTCTCGGTTGCCAGCCCCTGTTGCACCAGTTCGTCCAGATTGCCTTCCAGAATGCCGCGACAGCGCTTGAGGTCGTCCTCATCCAGTCCAACGATCGTGACTTCGCAGCCGTGTCCCGCCATCAGTGTTGCCATACCCGCGCCGACGCGGCCCGCGCCGACAACGCCGGTTTTGTAATTGAGCATTTGTGTTTCTCCTTTCAAGTCGTGGATGCAATGGTTGCTACACCCCTATACAAAAGCAAGATGTTTGCCAATAGGAGAACGACGAGAAGAAAGGAGCAGTATGAACAAAAAAGACTTAAAAATTTATGGAAAATACCAATGGGCTGCTTCAAGTGATAGGGGCCGGATTAAAAACATAGGTGCCGTTGTAAATCTGATGGCGGTCGGCACAGGTTTGCGTCCGGCCGGATGCGACATCAATCACTCGATGAAACAGCCTCAGGCCGACGGCAGCAACGTCTTCTTCGCCGGATGCGATAGTGCCGGCGTTAATGTCGATTAGGTCGGGCCACTGGTGGTATAGATCGTTGCGCGTACCGACTTTGATAACCGGAATGGCCCTGAGATTATACGGCGTGCCGCGTCCGGTGATAAATACCTGCAAACCAATTCCGGAGGCCATTTGCGAGGTGCCGCAGATCATATCGTTGGCAGGTGTTGCTGCATATATCATACCATGCTTGGTGGGGCGTGCACCAGTAGCAATCACCTCGACAATGGGGGCATGACCGGATTTTGCGATGGAACCCATGGCTTTTTCCACGATATTGGTCAACCCACCTTGTTTATTACCGGGTGTTGGGTTGGCGCTGCGATCGACGCCGCCTGCCGACAGGTATCGGTCGTACCAGCCGAGCTCCTCGCATAGGCGATGGCAGGTTTGCTCGTCCGGTGTGCGCGCAGCAAGAAAAGCCGCGCCGTCTCTTACCTCTGAATTTTCGGAAAACATCACCGTTGCACCTGCCCGAACCAGCATATCGGCGGCGTAGCCGGCGGCGGGATTGCCGGTCAGTCCGGAAAACGCGTCGCTGCCGCCGCATTGCAGACCGATAACGAGGGAGGAAAGCGGAAGCGGCTGACGGCGGCGCTGCTCCAGTAGAGCTAGTTTGCGTTCGGCACGCTCTGCGATGGCGTGGATCATCCCGTCATAGCCCTTGCAGTCCTGCAATACCACGCGGTCGTCATCGGTTATTTCCGTTTCATCCAGCACGCGCTCTGGCGTCAATTTTTCACACCCGAGAGATACAATCAGAGCTTGTCCGCCAAAATTTGGGTGGTGAATCAAGTTGCGGATTGTGCGAATGGGAATGACGGCCTCGGGCGCGTCAATTGCAACACCGCATCCGTAAGGAGGGACCAGAACGACAACATCCTCTACATGAGGATAGTGAGGCAAAAGATTTTGCCGGATAAACTCGGCGGCACGCTCGGTTACTCCGGCGGCGCATTGCACGGTGGTGATAATACCCAGCAGATTACGCGTGCCGGCAGTGCCGTTGCCGCAGTCATAGCCGTCAAACGTATCAACGGGAGGTGTGGGCAAGGCTTTGAGCGAGAGAAGATTGGTGCCCCAGCGTAAGCTCTCCAGTGCAGGGGGCGGTGCCTGTTCCAGTTCGTGTTGACCAATGTATCCGCCGGCAGGTACATCGCATCGCAGATAACCGATGCATACGCCGTATCGGATAACGGCATCTCCCTGATGCAGGTTGGTCAGTGCGGCTTTGTGTCCTTGTGGAATCGGCTGCTGTACAGGGATACCGTCCAAAAGCAGCTCACCTGGCGCAAGCGGGCGAACGGCGATGGCGACATTATCAGCGGGATTGACTTGAATGCAAGTGTGCGGCATATTTTTCACTCCTTATTACAGACGCGCCGGGTTTGACCGGCGCGTTGTTTCTGTTATACTATGTAAGTGGCGGCTTATTGTGCTTTTTGGGTGGCAAATTTACCCAAATATGCGTGAATAACGCGCTCATCATTGCGCAATTCGGATGCTTTGCCGCCTAAAATAACTCGTCCGCCGTCGATGATATAAGCCTGATGTGAGATCTCAAGCGCAAGGCGGGCATTTTGCTCCACCAGCAGAATGGGGATGCCCTGTGTGCGGTTGATGGACACAATTTTTTCAAACAGCTCGGCAATGACCAACGGAGCAAGACCCATGGAGGGTTCGTCCAGCATGAGCATTTTGGGACGTGCCATCAATGCGCGGCCAATGGCCAGCATCTGTTGTTCGCCGCCGGATAAACTCCAGCCAAGCTGCTTTTCGCGTTCTTTCAGACGCGGAAACAGAGTGAAAACCTCTTCCAGCTCATTGGCGTAAGATTTGCTGCCGAAAAAACCGTGCCAGTTGATTGTGCCGGTTTCCAGATTGTCCCGCACCGTCAAGCCGGGGAAGATATGACGACCTTCCGGCACGTGGATGATGCCCATGTGCGCGATTTGTCTTGGCCGCTTGCCGATAATGGAGCCGGTGTCGGCAAAGTTAATCTCCCCTGTGCGGTGAATCATGCCGGAGATGGATTTGAGCAGGGTGGTTTTACCGGCGCCGTTTGCGCCGATGAGACAGGTGATTTCGCCGGCAGCCGCTTGCATATCGATCCCTTTCAGTGCTTCGATGGGCCCATAGTATGCGTGAAGACCTTTGATATCAAGCATTGTTATCCCTCCCTAAGTATGCTTCAATGACCGCTTCGTTGGAGGAGATTTCCATTGGCGTGCCTTGCGCTATCACTTTGCCGAAGCATAACACGACGATTTCCTCGCAGATGTTCATGATCATGTCCATTGAGTGTTCGATTAACAGTACTCCGATATTACGTTCTTGAGCGGCAAACCGAAGCAATTCCATGATGTCATCAATTTCCTTGTTGTTTAAGCCGGCTGCGGGTTCGTCAACCAGCATTATGCGGGGATGCGCCAGCATGGCGCGAACGATTTCAAGCTGTTTGCGCTGACCGTAGGCGAGCGCGCTGATATCGTCATCCCAGTCAAACGAGAAATCAAGGAATTGCAGCAGCTCGTTGAGTTCTTCATCGAATGAGGCGTTGCCGTGGCCGAAAAAGCTGCGCAAATACCCGACTTGTCGATGCAGATCCGTGCCCAGCAGCAGATTGTCGCGGATGTTGGAGCGTTGAAGAAAACGGGGGGTTTGGAAGGTGCGGCCAATTCCCATGCGTGCACGCTGGTGGGAGGGCTTTTGTGTGATGTCCTGTTCATCCAGAAAGATAGTGCCTTCATCGGCGGTGTAAATGCCGCTGATGAGATTCATCAGTGTGGATTTACCGGCGCCGTTAGGACCTATCAGACCATGAACCGTGCCGGGCATAACGGAAAAGGTGACGTCCTCTGCGGCGACAACGCCGCCAAACCGCTTGCAGACGTGATCCAGACGAAGAATAGGGTTCATTTTTGCTCCTCCTTATGTGCAGAAGACGTTTTTTTGCCCAGCGCACGCTTGATGCTTTTACAGATGCTGGATGACAGTCCGGCAAGACCCATCGGCATGAAGATCATTAACAGGATAACGCCGATGCCGTAAATCAGCTGTAAATACTGTTGCATGCCGCGCAGCCATTCGGGCAGCAGGGTTACCAATACCGAACCAACAAAGACGCCGGCCGTATTATTGATGCCGCCGAGCATGCCCATGATGATATACGTGGTGGAACGTTCAAACGTGAACATATCGGAAGAAACAAACTGGCTGTGCATGGCGTATAGTGCACCGGCTACAGCGGCAAAAATACCTGCAATGGTAAAAGCAATAACTTTGGTCATAAATACATTGATGCCAAGCGTTTGTGCGGCAACTTCGTTATCACGCACCGCAGCGAGAGAACGGCCAAGCTGGGTGCGGCGGATGCGCTCCACCAGAATGGCGGTCAGCAGAACGATGACGGCAAGCAAATAGAACCATTCGTTATAATCCTTAGGGGTCCAACCGAAAATCTGAATGGATGATACGCCGGAGATACCGTCCGGGCCGCCGAACAGAGGACGATAGTTGAGGAAGAAGCACCAGGCAACCTGAACCAAGCCGACGGTTGCAAAGGTGAAATACGTGCCTTTGAGGCGAAACAATACCATGCCGATGGCGAAAGCGACGATACCGGCAAACACCGGTGTGAGCAGAAGCACAGCGAAGGAATCCACCCAAAAGCCCCAGCGGCCAGAGCACAGATTGGCTGCAAAGTATGCACCTACGCCCATAAATGCTGTTGCGGCAAAAGAGAGCTGTCCACCCAAACCGAGCATGACGGAAACGCCGTATGTAGAAATGGAGTAGATAAGCGCGAGATTTACAATCATCATCGAGTAGCCGGTCGTGGCACGCGGGATAAGAACGATAAAAAGTATAACCCCAATCAGCAGCAGAAGCAGAGAGGGCTTCATGGTAAATCTTTTTGCATTTTTGTCTTTCATAAAGTTTCACCTCATGCCTTGTCCGAAATTTTTTCGCCAAACAGCCCTTGAGGACGAATCAGGAGCGCGGCGATCAGCACCAAGAAGACGACTGCATCTTTATATTGTGAAAACTGGATAGAGCTGTATGACTCCACCAGACCGATGAACAGTGAGCCGATGATGGCGCCCTTGATATTGCCGAAACCGCCCAGAACAACACCGGCAAAAGAACGGAGTTGCAGGGAACCAAGGGTATTGCTGACCATAAAAATAGGGGAAATCATATAACCGCCTACACCGGAAAGAATAACGACGATGATATAGGTGGCGGCGGTGGTCAGGATGGTCGGGATGCCTAGCAGTTCCGCAGCATAGCTGTCCTGTGCGGCAGCCTGCATCATGCGTCCGGCGTATAGACGTTCAAACAGGATGAAAACCAACACAATCAGCACGGCGCCAACAATAATAGTAAGGACATATTGCCATTGCAGCGAAACGGAGCCGATGCGAAGAACCGAGGCTTTGCCGGTCTCGGCATTGGTTATCAGCGGAGGCATGCTGCGGGGTAAGCTGCCCCAAATCAGCGTTGCCAGTTCTTTGAGCGCCATAGATGCACCCATGGTTGAAATGATGGTCGCAGCTGGATAGGAAGCGTTGCGGAGCGGCCAGTAAGTGGTAAACATGAATACCAGTGCAAGCACAGCAAAACAGATCAGCGAAAAAGGAACCATGATATAGAGTGGAAGCTCCAAATCAATGGTCAGCCAGCAGGTGATGAAAGCGCCCATCATTAAAAGATCACCTTGCGCAAAATTCATCACTCCGACGGCACGGATCAGCAGGATGATGCCCATAGCCATAAGTGCGTAAATCATACCCATGGCGAATCCGTTCACGGTTAAGGAAATTAGCGTATTTACATTCATTGTTTCACCTTTTACCTTTCTACATATTTTTATCAGCTTCCAATTTGTATGGAGAGCAAATAGCATGCCACCATAGGAGGTGCCTGTTTTTTACGACAGGCTTTCCAGCTGGACTGATGTTTTTTGTTGATTTTGTGCAGTGAAGACGCTGAAGAAAATGGGGGATTTGGAGAATCAGTCCAAAGATGCTTCAAAAGAATGAAACATCGAAATGAAACGCGAAACATTCTTTGCGCGTGATTGCAGGGCGGTCCGGGAAATTTGGTCACGAATGGACGTTTTGCCGTATTTTTTTGGTTTTCTATGTAAAAAACAACGAATTTCAAAAAAAGCTGCAAGATGGCATTGGTCTTGCTTTATACAAGGGCAACAGCCTGCATCGGAGGGTGGTTAAGGCTGCCATAGACCCGTATTTTTATTTTAAAGGAGGCATTATATAATGAACAAGAAGAAAATGTTGGCAATTCTGTGTATGGGATCTATTCTGCTGGGGACAACTGCCTGCGTGAGCACGAAAGCGCCGGAGGATGCCACAGAGGATACCACGCAGACTACACAGGAGCAAACTACAACGTCCGCAGAGGGGACGGTTTCGTTTGGTATTACGGCACCACTGTCCGGCACGAATAAAATGAATGGTGATTATATTATGAATGCTGCGAATCTGGCGGCAGATAAGATCAATTCGGAGGGCGGCATTCTCGGTAAAGAATTGGTGCTGGTGGCGGAAGATGAAGTAGACAATATGCAGGCATCGGTCAACGCAATGACCAAGCTGGTCAACAATCCGGATATCATGGCCTTCTTTGGTTCCTCATCGTCTTCCAATGATATCGGCGTTTCCCCTATCGTGGCAGAGAAAAAGGTAACTATGTTTGCAGCGGGCTCGTCGGCCAATATTCCGGACGAGAAAAACGATTATATGTGGCAGGTGCGAACAACAGATGATAAGTCGGGCGCGCGCATCGCGCAGGCTGCGGTCAATGAGCTTGGCATGAAAAATCCGGCGATCATGTTCTCGACCGAAAGCTTTGGCACAGGCCTGAAGGATCAGATTGTTGCCGGCCTGAAAGAACTTGGCATTACGGTGCCGGAAAGCAATCTGTATGGTTATACTACGGATGATAAGAACTTTGCTCCGATCATTACACAGATTCAAAATTCGGACGTGGATGGACTGATTGGTGTTTCTATGAGCCAGCTGCAGGCAGCGATGATCTGTCAGCAAGTGGATGCTGCCGGCTTGGATTTGCCGATGATTGGCGGCAACTCTTTCTGTACGGCGGTCTGCCGCGACAATGCAGGCAGTTCGGCTAACGGCTGGTATGCAATTGCAGACTGGACAAGCGAGGTTTCAACTCCGAACGGTAAAGCATTTGAGGATGCCTATCGCGAAGCGTATGGCGCTCCGTCGGATTACATTTCCGCAACCTGCTATGATGCGATCCTTCTGTTTAAGGAAGCATGTGAAATTGCCAATACCACGACGGATCGCGAGGCCATCAATGAGGCGCTCAAGCAAATCAAGGATTTTGAAGGCGTCATGACCACGTATAATTATCATGAAAATCATTGCCTGGCCTCCAATCAGATGCTTGTACAGAATAAGGACGGTCTGGCTGTTATGATTAGTGTAGTCGAGTAAAAGCGATTCTGTGTGATTGACCGCGTTGGCGAGAAGGAGGCTGTAAGTTGAATTATACGATTACGCCGATGTTGATGGGACGATTTGTAGGACATGAAAAATCGGCATTTACCTACAAGAAGGATTATGGCGTTGGATTAAACGCACCATTGTTTACATTTTTGGTGCAGGGCGGCGGAAAAAACATTTTGTTTGACTGTGGGCCGGAAAGTCCGGAACTGGCGCCGTTGAAAACGCATCGGCAGATTACAGAGCATGTTTCGCTGCAGCAGCAGCTGGAACAGCATGGCTTAAAGCCTTCAGATGTGGATGCGGTGGTATTATCCCATTTGCATTGGGACCATTCTTACAATTTGGAACTCTTTCCGGACAAGCCGATTTATGTGCAGACGGAAGAAGTGCGTGCGGCATTAACGCCCATACCCTGTGAGGAGCATAATTACAATGTCAAGGATGGAAACGGTTTGCCGCAATGGCTGGCCGGTTTCGAGGCAATGGTGCAGCTGGAGGGTGATTTTCAGTTGGCGGATGGATTGCAAATCGTGACACTGCCCGGCCACAGTCCAGGTTTACACGGCCTGCTGGTAGATACGGCGGAAGGCCGGTATATGCTGGCGAGCGATCATTATCCTCTGATCGAGAATTTCGAAAAAGGCATTCCTGCAGGAAGCCATACCAGCTTGTATCAATGGTACGACAGTCATAAGAAAGTGCTGAAACTGGCGGACTATGTTTTGCCGGGACACGACGATTATGTATTGCGCCGACAGGTATACGGTGATATGATGTAACACAAAAGCTGTCTCTTATACACATCTCCGAGCCCACGAGACTGCGTAAGGTATCTGGTATGCCGTCTTCTGCTTGAAAAAACGGGGGG